>CAYWBJ010000253.1:0-23837 GCA_964456165.1 uncultured Gemmatimonadaceae bacterium
GGCATTGAGCGCGGGCGCCACAGCCTGCGCTTCGTATGTGCCGACGGCTACCGCACGACGTTTCCTTTTGCGGCTGTCGAGAACGGTCATGGCCTATTGGCCACGGCGCTCCTGGATCACAAGGACAAAACGGGCGATCCCTGGGCCCCTAAGCTGCGGGGTAAGAGCGAGCAGACACCGGCGCCCTATTACTTGGTCTGGGCCGGTGAGACGGATCTCAAGGCGCGACCGTGGCCCTACCAACTGGTAAGCATCGAGGTGCTGGTCGACGATGCGCTGGCCGTGGCCCTCGAGCCACCCCTCGAGGCCCGGGCCGAGGCCGGCTACCAGCTCTTCCGCACCTACTGCCTCGCCTGTCACACCGTCAACCTCCAAGGCGGTAAAATGGGACCCGAACTCAACGTGCCGCAAAATATTTTCGCGTATCGCGATGGCGACCTGGTGAGGGCGTTCGTCAGGAATCCGCAGTCCTTCCGGGCCGCCAGCCTGATGCCCCCCCAGATGATTTCCAACGATAAGCTCGAGGCTATCTTCGTCTACCTCCGCGCCATGGAAAAGCGGAAAGTTTGTACCAGCGCTGCGGAGTGCGCTGCTCTAGTCGAAGCGGCCTTGGTGCCGAGTAACCCCTAAAAGCCGCGTCTGGAAGAGATCGACTCCGACGCGGGCGGGCTCGAGCTGCCGCTGGTGGAGTACAATTCGACGGACCTGGTGGCGGGGGAAAAGGTCAGGAACTTGCGGTGGACAGCGAGCCAGCAAGCGTTGTGCTACCGAGAAAACCGGGTGCAACTAGGTGAGCAGTATGAGGGTTCGTTCATTTTCCTGCAGCGGGATTGGGTGGTCTCGAGTGGTCTCCAGCCGCATAGCGCCGGGAAGGTGGAGAAGGTTAGTGGGGGAGAGGACGAGGTAGCATGGCTGAAGTTGGTGGATCCGGAGGAGCGGGAAGGAGAGAAGATAAAAGTGTACGAGAGGGTGTTGGGAGTTTGATAAAGGCTTACAGGGTGAGAACTCCTGCTGGCTATGTCTCAGGTAACGAGAAAAAAGAGTACCGAGAAAAAAGAAGTTTGAGCCATTGATAGTTTACGATTAGAGTTGAACGACATTTTCTGCAGGATGTCAAGAAAAAACGTCGGGCTACATCGGCGCCCGGATCGCGCATCGCAGCCACGTCCTAACTCTGGATGTGGACACATAGGTGGGGGCAGGTCACCGGATCCTGAGGTCCCCCACGCCGAAGCGACGTCGACTAACGCTCTGGACCAAGGTGCCGATAACCATCTTTGTTCTCCCTACGCCCAGGTTTAAGCAAGCCTATGCCGGCTCTTGGTTCGAGACCTGCCCCGCTATGGTTGTTTCATAGGCGTAGTTCGGGACAAGTGCATCTTATCGGTGGGCGGTCTAGGCGGTTGATAGCCGCGTGATCTAAACGGTAGATGAAAGGAATAGAAGGCGATGTCTTCGACCAGCAATGCCTATCCCGAACTCGAACGGGATCTCAGCTTCCGTCCTGTCGAGAATTCCCAACCGCAGAAATTGACTCAGGAGCAGGTCGGTCACTATAACGAGTTTGGCTATATCTCGCCGCTCGATGTCTACTCCCGGGAAGAAGCCGAAGTCCATCGCGCTTTTTTCGACGAAATTCTGGCCGATGTCTTCGCTCGTGGTCTGGGCAGCTATTCGGTCAACGGCTGGCATAAGACCTGTCGGAGTATCTATGATTTGGTCACCGAGTCGCGGATCCTCGACTACGTACAAGATCTGTTAGGCGCGGATTTGATTTGCTGGGGCACACACTACTTCTGCAAGATGCCGGGCGAGGATAAGCAGGTGTCCTGGCATCAGGACGCCAGTTACTGGCCGCTGACCCCGGCCAAGACCGCGACGGTGTGGCTGGCGATCGATGATGTAGATGAGGATAACGGGGCGATGTGCGTGATCCCTGGTTCGCATCGGCATGGGCAGATCGACTACGAGCAGAGCAGCGCCGATGAGAAGAATGTGCTCAACCAGACGGTGCGCGATCCGCTGGAGTACGGCGGGGCACCAGCGGCATTAGTGATGCGGGCGGGACAGATCTCGCTGCACACCGACTTACTCTTGCACGGTTCCGAACCGAATCGCTCGGAGAGGCGGCGTTGCGGGTTGACCATGCGTTTCGTACCGCCGGACGTCCGCGCTCATAAGGGTTGGGGTGGTGGGGCAGTGATCTGCAGGGGCAGTGATCCTTCCAGGCACTGGGCACATCACTCCAGGCCGGCGAGTGATATATTGCCGGCGAGCGAATAGGAAGCAGCTATGGATCTCGGCGAGGAATTAACACAATCGGATTGCGAGGGTAGTATTTGTGGCATCACGAGGTACTGGCGCCGCATGCTGGGGACCGATCGCTGATTGTGCCGGGGGCCGCGACAACGGCGGATGGAGTGGAAGGCGGCTGTGGTCTATAAGAGCCCTGCTTGAATACACCAACAAGAGCGAGTTGTAAACGACGAACAACCATAGCGCAGATACCGCCGAATACCGCCATGATATCGGGTTCCGGATTCTGAACTTGAGTCGGTGGAAACAGTTCGCCGTGGACTGTGGAAGTTGCTCAGAAATCCTGAGGGATCTGATCGTGATATGCGTTTCCTACTGGCGGGGTTCCTATCCATCCACACGGGCATTTGCAATCGGCGGCACTAGTTGGCAGTTAGAAAATGCGGAATCAACTCTTACAAGACCTGCTCTTGATTCTGATATTCTACTTCAATTTAGGATCAGCAGACCAATGTTCCTTTAGCGCCTTATTATAGTGTTTTCTAAACCCTCTGCTCCCATAAATACCACAAACACGACAGCCGGCTGATCAGTTCTGTTAGACGCATTGTGCCATACGTCAGCAGCACCTACCCATGCCTCTCCTTTTGAAAAAGTACGTGTATGCATGCCACCATCTGCCTCAAATTCGATTGTGGATGTTCCTTCCATAACATAAGCATGGAGTGGCACCATATGTTTATGCCAGCCCGTTTCTTCGCCAGGTTGAAGAACTCTAATGGCACTTGTAACTTCAGCTGGCTGCTCGGTTGGGTAAATTATTGGTTGGTCCAACACATTAAGCCGTTGGGCCTCTAGTAATTTTTGATTGGTCAAGGATGGAATTTTTGCACACCCACAAAACAAAAATATTAAAGCCAATGCTATTATATTTTGCATATAAAAGTCCTTTTTTAAAAGCGATAATATGCTCAAGGAACGCGGCTATATCAGGCGCAAATAAAACTCTTGAGATAGTATAAATTCAATTATTCTATCACTATTATAGGCCCCCTTTTCTACCTCCCAAATACTAACTTTAGGACTGGGCACATTATAGGAGAAAGGTCAAACGGACTAGAAATATCGCTCTTTGTTCTTGGTACATGCCATGAATGCCCCACAGACCTGTTCCCTCTCTGTCCTTCACTGGCAAGAAAACATGGTGATCAACCCGTTGGTCAGCCAGAAGACCTATCGCAGTCCATCAGGTAAATAGGACCTCCAAACGGTCCTGTCCTTACCGGCCTGCAAGATCCTCGGCTAGTCCTCGATCATCCGTTACTCGCTCATGGGCAACCTCGCTTCGCAACGGTGATCCTGGGTTCGAGTCCTTCCAGCCAGGAGCGGTGGAAGAGGTAAATCGTCCCGGCCTCGCCGCCGATCATGAGGTCCTCCCGGCCGTCCCCGTCCCAGTCGAAGACGGCGACATGACTCTCGTGATGAGAGGTGTCAACGATCGTCCCATCCGGCTCGGTGAATGGCACCGGTCGCCGGTAGGCGGGCCGCCGACTGGTACCGGCGTTCTCGAGCAGGAAGGTCTGGTGGCTCGAGGAGATGATCAGATCGTCCACACCGCGCTCCCGCCAATCGCACACCGCGAGGCAGATGTTGGGGATGTGGATTGGGGGCGGGCCGATCGACATGATGGTGATCGCCTCGCCGTCCTCGTAACACAGGGGGATGCCGGGCTGCAGCTCCACCCGTCCACGGGCGCCGCGGCCCTGGCGGAAGACGGCGACGCGCAGCTGGCTGTCGACCGCGATCAGATCTGGCCTGCCGCGCCGGAAGATGTCACATGCGGCCGGGCCCTTGCGGGCCGCGAACGGGTTGTGCACCCCCTTGACACGGAGGCGATGCCGGCGCGCGTAGCTGTTTGTGCGCGGGTCATAGTTCTCCAGCCAAAAGATGCGATCGGTGTTGCCGCCGAGGATGATGTCGAGCCGCCCGTCGCCGTCCCAGTCGCACAGGCAGGGCTTGAGCTGGCCGCTGTTGCGCTCCGAATCGTTGTCCGGGATGACGTGCTCACGGTTCAGGTGCAGGACCTCGCCCCGGCGATTGGTCATCCGCTCCTGCAGTTGGAAGCCTTCCCTGCCGTTCGGGCGGGACAGGGTGACGAAGCCGGGCTCGTCGCCGCAGAGCAGAGCGAACTCCTCCGGTCCGATGCTGCCGCCGGATCGCCCACGCGCCGACCGCTTCCGTTTCCCACCACGAGTACTCGACAGCGCAATGGGCTGTGGCCGGCAGTAGCCTTCCACCTTGAGCTTGCAGCCCTCGCCCAACAGGTAGCCGTGGTTCCGGTAGGCGCCGTGGTCGAGGTAGTGCCTGCCGGTGCGTCCGAAGTAGGAGATGCCGGTGCCGGAGTGGAAGGGGGCCCAGAGGCAGCCGTCGAAGGCCGCGTTACGCACGAAACGGAAGTTGAAGGTAGTGTAGGAAGCGCTCCAGGGCAGGATGTCCTCGTAATAGAGGACGGGGTCCTCGACTGTGCCGACGTTGCGCCAGACCTCGATGACCGGACCGGGGATGTGCTTGACGTGGCAGGTCAGTAATTCCTCCCGGCCGTCGCCGTCGATGTCGAAGACGTCGAAGCTGAAGCAGCGGTGGTTCATGGTGTTGGTGTAGGAGTGCCAGTTGTCGGAGGGCGCGGTCGCGCCACCCTGCCAGAAGCCGGTGGGCAACAGCATCCTGCTCGGCTGTGACTTGTACTCGATGCCGATCGGCTTCGCCTGGAATTTCCACTCGCCACGCCGTGTCCGCCCGCGGTTGAGCATCAGCACGAACTGCTCGAGAAAGAGGTAGTCGGTCTTGTCGGCGTAGAGGGTGCCCAGCACCAGGGAGGGTCGGCCGCTGCCGTCCCAGTCGACGACGCGAACCTTGGTGTACATGCCCGGCGCTAGGCAACCGGGCCGCTCGATCGTCTGGGCCAGCTCCAGTCGCGGCAGGCTGGCCCGGTCGGTGTCGCCGGTGTTGCGGAAGACGCGGATGCCGTGGTCGCGGCTGACGGTGATCAGATCGCAGCGGCCGCTGCCGAACCAGTCGAAGACATCGTACCAGGGATACCACTCGTCGAACCACTCGGTCTTGCCGCCGCCGGTCGCGTAGAGGCGGATCGGCGCGGCGAAGCGCGGCCGGGCGTTGGTGCCGATGTTGCGCCAGAAGTAGAATCCCTGCCACGGCATCCGGTAGGTGCCGGTGTGATGGCTCGAAGCCACCAGGTCGATGAGGCCGTTGCCGTTCCAGTCGACGGCGATTGGTGATGGATGATAGCCGTGCGTGTCGAGGCGTTGCCAGCGCCCGTTGTTCAGGTAGAGCTCGTCGCCGATGCCGACGCGGGGGCGGTTGGGAGCGGGGGCCATGCGGCCGTCGGGAGGCCTCAGGCTGCCCTCGATCCACCACTTGCCACCGGCCGACGGATCGTCGGCCAGCCAGGCGATCCAACCGCGGTTGCCGGTGTTGAGGAGCTCGGAGAACTGGACGTTGTAGGTGCGCACGCAGCGGTCGAGCCGGCGCTTCACCCGGATGGAATGGGGGTCGACGAGCGGGTCACCGGGACCGCACTCGAGCAGCTCGTCGAAGTCCAGCTCGACTTTCGTCGGCGCACTGGCGCCGGTGCCGGGGGGGAAGTCGATGTCGAGGTCTAGGCGGAAGTCTGCCATCCGCTGCTCAAAGAGAGCCGTCGATGACGATGTCGAGCAGCGCCGGTTTGCCGCTGGTCAGCGCCTCCTCCAGCTCCGGCCGGATGCGCTCCGGGTCTTCCACGCGGCGCCCGCGCATGCCCATACCCTCGGCGATCCCCGCCATGTCGAAGGGCTTGCCGAAATCCATACCGGTGTAGCGACTGGCCGGTGTCTTCTCCCCTTCGATCAAGGTCTTGTAGAGGTTCATGTTGAGCTTGAGCACGCGGTACATACCGTTGTTGCAGATGGCGTAGACGACGGGGATCTCATAGGCGGCAGCGGTCCACATCGCCTGTGCGGTCATCATCGCGCCGCCGTCGCCGATGATACCGATCACCGGGCGATCCGGGTTGGCGAGCTTGATGCCGAGTGTCCCGCCCATGCCCCACCCCAGCGAGCTGCCCCGCCCGCCGAACCAGCTGTCGGGGTGGTCGAAGCTGAACGCGTTCTGCACGGCATCGCGGGCGGTCACGGCGTCATCGGCGATGATGGCGTCGTCGGGGGATGCCTGCGCCAGTTCCCAGGCCATGCGTTCGGGTGGCATCGGCCGTTCGTCCCAGCGACTCTTCAGCCGCGCCCGCCATTCTTCGCGCAGGCGGCCCTTCTCCGCGTCGCATGCACGGGCGCGCGCGGCTGCAGCTTGCACCGCCGCCTGCGGCATCTCCGCTCCCAGCGCCTCCGACAAAGCGGCGAGCGCGGCCCGCGGATCGGCGACCATCCCGACGGCTGTGCGCTGGGTCGTGCCCACCTGGGTCGGATCGGGGTCGATGTGGATCAGCTTGGTGTGCGGGCTGAAGTAGTCCAGCCGTGGCTGGGAGAACATGTAAAACCCGGAGGCGAAGCGACCGACGAAGAGGACAGCATCCGCGTCGCCGACGATCGGCTCGGCCTCGGGGAAGGCCAGGCGGATGGGGCCGCGGAACTGGGGGTGGGAAAAGGGGAAGTTGCACTCGGAGTGCATGATCGTGGTGTGGACTGGGCAGCCGAGCTGCTCTGCCACGCGCACTGTCTCCTCTACCGCCTGGGACTGAGCGATCCGGTCGCTGACGATCATCAGCGGACGCTCAGCGCCAGCCAGGATCCGGGTCGCCTCCTCGACGGCCCGCGGGTCCGGCGGCACGCGGTCGAAGGCGGGCGGCGATGGAAACGGATCGATGTCGGCTTCCTCGTCCATGGCGTTGGCCGAGAAACCGACGAAGGTGGGACCGAACGGCGGTGTGCGGGCTTCCACAAACGCTCGGCGCAGGAAGATGGGCACCTGCTCGGGCCGGGTCGCGTCGGCCGACCATTTGGTGAACTGGGCCACCATCTGCGCCAGGTCGGTGTGCTCGACGGCCCGCTCGCGAATGTCCTTGTTGCCGGCAGTCACCACCATCGGCGAGCCGCCCTCGCGGGCGTTGTAGAGCAGGCTGATAGCGTTGGCCAGCCCGGTCTCGACGTGGAGGTTGAGAAAGGCGGGCCGGCGAGCGGCGCGGCTGTAGCCGTCGGCGATGCCGACCCCCGCGCCCTCCTGGGTGACCAGGATGTACTTGAGCTCAGGGTAATCCTCGAGGGCATCCATCATGGCGCTCTCACTGGTGCCGGGATTGCCGATGACGTAGCGCACGTCCTCCGCCCGCAGCATCTCCATCATCGCGCGCTTACCCTGCATCATGGCCATAGCGCGCTCAATCCCATTCGAGGATGACGCCCAGTGCCTCGTCCGGGCTGTTGAAGAGCAGGTGGTAGGCGTCAACGGTATTCTCCCAGGGCAGCCGATGTGTGATCAAAGGCTCCACGTCGATGCGCCGGTCCAGCAGCATCTGGGCCGTCTGACCCAGGTAGTCGTTGTAACTGGTGATCGCGAAGTGGCCGATGACGACGCGCCGGCTCTGCATGATGGTGGTGTCGAGCGGGACGATCCCGGAGCCGGCCACGCCGTCGCCGTCGGTGTATTTGGAGATCACGTGCAGGACCCCCATCCGCCTGGTCATCTGCTGGGCCTGGGTGAATGCCACGACGCCGGCGTTGCCGCCGACGCACTCCACCACGACCTCGGCCCCGCCGCCGCCGGTCGCCTCCAGGACGTCGGCCACCGGGTCGGTCTCCGCCGCGTTGATGACGGTCGTGGCACCGCAGGCGGTGGCAATCTCGCAGCGCTTCGCAGTGGCGTCGACGACGATGACGTGACCCGGATCGCGCTCCCGGACCGCCTGAGCATACATGTTGCCGACCAGCCCTTGCCCTAGTACTACCACCGTGTCACCCGGCTCGACCGGTGTCTCGGTGGACCAGGTCAGGGCGCCGTTTGCCAGCGGCAGGAAGGTGGCGGTCGCGGTCGACAGCTCCTCGGGCAGTGGGAAACAATTCCCCTGCGGCCGGCAGACGTACTGGGCGTGCGGCCCCGACACCATGACCCGATCGCCGGGTCCGAAGCCGGAGACTTCGGACCCCACTGCCTGAACCGTCCCCGCGTCCGAATAGCCCATCGCCACGGGGTCGATGGCTTCTTGCCGGACGTAGCGGCGGAAGATTTCCGAGCCCCTGCTGATGAGGCTGCGCTCCACCTTCACCAGTATTTCCGCAGGTCCGGGCGTGGGAATTTCGACCTCGACCATCTGAACGTTGGCGACGCCTTCGAGCTTCTCCAGCTGCAACATGGTGGCCATTGGCTGCCTCAGAGGATGGAGTGAACGAATGAGGTGGTGTTCCTTCGCCGTCGGGCCGACAGCGGATGTCGACCGCGGCGGAGGAGAAAGATAGGCCGGTGGCCGGTGGCCGGATAGGGAGCGCCAGTGCGCTTGACGCATGGGCGGCGCGGAGTCGAGATTGCGCCTTCGGGATCAGTGCGGATTGGACGAAGCTGGAATGGGCTTGGCAGAGAACAGGTATGTACGGCTGATCGGTGAAGTGACGGCCGCCGGAGGCGGCACGCCTCGGCACCGTGCCTGGCCGACTCTGGAGGCAACGGCCGCTGGTGACCTCGTTCTGGCCTACCGGGAGAGCGTGGATCACCACGTCACCCCCCAGGGCGTGGTGTGCACGACGCGCTCCGCAGACGGGGGGCGGACCTGGTCGCCGCCGGAGCCGCTGGCGGCAGCCCCGGGCCTGATATCCTACACCAACCATGGAATGACGCGGTTGCGGGACGAAGGTCTCTTGCTGCCCGTCATTGCGGGACGTCCCTCTGCGGATGGCTTCCATGCCCGCGGCCGCTATACCCGCTCCCGCGACGGGGGTCGGACGTGGGAACGGTTCGGTCTCGTGATCGACTTCGACTTCATCCACCCCCAGGAGCGGGGATTCCCCTACGGCAGAATTCAGGAGATGCCCGACGGTCGGCTCATGGTCCCCTTCTACGGCGTGCCGCGGGAGGCCTCGGGCGCCGACCGGCGCATGGTCGCGATGATCTTCTCCGCCGACAACGGCGACAGCTGGACAGAGAGCAGCATCGTCTACCGCGCGGACAGCGGCCAGATCTGCCCGAGCGAGACCGACGTGATCGATCTTCCCGACGGACGCTACTTGGCGATCATGCGTGGCAATGCCCGCAACCTTCTGTTCCGCTCTCACTCGGAGGACCAAGGGCACAGCTGGTCGCCGCTCGAGCCGACGGAAATGCCCGGTCACTGCCCGGCGCTGCTCCGGTTGAGGTCCGGGGTCCTGCTGTGCGCCTACCGGGATCGCCGCGACGGCCATGCCGGGATGAGCTGCGCTGCCAGCTCCGATGGGGGACTTACCTGGACGGGGCTGGGCCACCTGTACCGGGGCGCGAACTGGGACTGCGCCTACCCGTCGATGGTGGCGCTGTCGGATGGCCGGGTGCTCTGCGCCTACTACACGGCCGCCGAGGAAACGGAGAGCGGGGCACTGAACTGCGAGATCCGCCTGCTCCAGCTGGAAGACCTGACCTGAATCGTAGGAGTCCGCCATGACCATCGAGGTGATCGACCATCACATCGTCTACGAAAACCCCCACCCGCAGAACCGCAGCCGGCACGGCTATTTTCCGGGCCTCGTGCAGCTGCCGTCGGGCGATCTGCTGGCCATGTTCGTGGTGGGTGAGGCGTTCGAGGCCGCCGACATAACGACGGTAGTCTCGCGTTCCAGTAACGGCGGGCGGACCTGGATGCTGGAAGGGCCCATTCATGAGAAGGCGCCGGACCATCGGCATGCCGCCGACTTCATGAAGCCGACGCTGCTGCGGGACGGCACCTTACTGGCCACCGGCTATCGCTTCCACCGCACCGATCAAGAGCAACTGGTGGCCAACAGTGAAACCGACGGCGTCCGTCCGGGCGACAACCTGTACTGCCATTCCAGCGACGAGGGCCGCAGCTGGACGCGGCCGCAGGTTATGCCGCGCGCCTGGCCGGAGATGATCGAGGCGTCGGGCTCGGCGATCGAGCTATGCTCCGGCAGCATCCTCGGCTGCGGCTCTCTCTTTCCGCTTTGGGATGGCAGTAACCCCAGCGGCAAGAACGGTGTGCTCTTCCGCAGCGAGGACGGGGGCCACACCTGGGATGACAGCGCCCGGTTGTTCGTCGGCCTGCCGGACGGCTGCGCCCCCTCGGAGCCGAGGGTATGCGAGATGACCGCGGATCGCGTCGTTGCCCTGGCCTGGACCTCCAACCACAAGGCGGGCGTCAACCTGCCCAACCACGCAGCCGTCTCCCACGACGGCGGTGCAACCTGGTCGACGCCCATGAACACCGGGGTCGCAGCGCAGGCATCCGGTCTGATCCACTGGCGCGGCGATCTGCTGCTCACCGTGCACAGTCATCGCGAAGGGGAAGAGATCGGCGTCTTCGTGCGCGTCATCGACTTCTCGGACGACGAATGGAAGGTGGTCGAAGCGGTAAACGTGTGGGACAACGCGCCGGCGATGCAGGTGGGCAACTACGCGACGATGGGGACGAACCTGCGCTTCGGGCAGCCCTCTCTGCTGCGGCTTGAGGGCGACGAGGTGCTGGCGACCCACTGGGCGATCGAAGAGGGCCAGGGCCGGATCCGCTCCCACCGCCTGCGGGTGCGTGCTTAGTCGACCTCAAGCCGGCGTCGCGGCCGCCCGGCGCACCAGGTGCTCGAACAGCCTGGACCAGGTAGTCCCCAGTCGCTCGGGGTGGAACTGTACCCCGAGCAGTCGGCCGTCCTCGCTCTCGATCGCCTCCACCAGGCCGTCGCCGCTGTGGGCAGTGGCGGTCAGCCCTGCTCCCAGCCGCTCTACGGCCTGGATGTGGAAGGAGTTGACGCGCCCGGCTCCAGCGCCCGCTAGTGACGCGAGCAACGAGCCGCCGTCGAGCTCCAGCTCGTGCTCGACCAGGTCTGTGTTCGTCCGTTTGGGCGAATGCGGTCCGGCGCCGGCCTGCTCCTGCGCGTCCGCCCACAGCCGCCCGCCGAGCTCGGCGTTGATGAGCTGCATGCCGTAACAGATCCCCAGAACCGGGAGCTCCCGCGCCTGAGCTGCGGTGAAGCTCCAGTCGTCGCTCTGGCGCCGGGTCGCCGGCGTCGGCGGCAGGTCGGGCGGCAGCGACCCGATCAGGCCGCGCTCGATACCAGGTCCGCCGGTGATCAGTAGTCCGTCGATGCGCTCGAGCAGGGGTGCCAGCGCCTCGCGCGCCGTCGTCATCGGCAGGATCGCCGGGCAGCCGCCGGCCACCTCGACCGCGGTCACGTAGCGGCGGTCGAGGCACTGGTCGCCCGCTGCGGTCAGGCTGCTGGTGATGCCGATGAGGGGGCGTTTCACGAGCCGGCCGCCCCGACGTACTCCAGGTCGACCTTGGCCGCCACGGTGCCGATCCCCTGCCAGCCTACCGAGATTTCGCCGACCATGGTCAGCAGGCTGAGGCCGTCCCAGCGCGGCACGCCGAACTCCTCTTCCATCCAGATAATCAAGTCGGCGTAGGCCTGGTTCACCGACCTCTCCATCGGCCGGCCGGTGGCCACCGTCATGATCTGCGTCGCCGAGCGGATGCGAGGGCGCTCGATGCGTTCGTCCTTGATCAGATCGACTGTGATGGTGACGATGCCCGGCATCTCCATCGCCGTACCGCAGAGTTCGCCATCGCCCTGGATTGCGTGGGTGTCGCCCAGGTGGAGCAGGGCGCCATCGACGAAGACCGGTAGGTACAGGGTGTTGCCCACGGTGACCTCGCGCAGGTCCATGTTGCCGCCGTAGTCGCCGGCCGGCCCGGTGGTGGCGACGCCGATCTCGGGCGCCGTGCCGATCGTGCCGATCATCGGCCGGTACGGCAGGCCGACCTTGGGATTCCACCAGACCTTGCCGTCCCGGATCGGGCAGATGCGGGTGTTGACCGGGATGTCGAGTCCGAGGAACTCGGCCTGGCCGAAACGGGCCCAGGTCATGTCGTTGGCCGCCTGGCCGGTTCGCGGCTCGATCCCGTCGATGCGTACCGCCAGGGTGTCGCCCTTTGCCGCCCCCTCGACCTGGATCGGCCCGGATTGCGGGTTGCCGAACGGCTTGCGCTGCAGATCCCGGTGGTCGCCCGCCTCGACGACCAGGCCGTTGAAGGTGTCCTGGGTCTCGACCCGAACCGACTCACCGGAGCAGATCGAGACGGCCGGCGGATTGTGGCGGCTGATCTCGTAATAGAGGGTGTCGATGCCCACTTCTTTCATGGTGTCTCCAAGGGCTGTTGCAGCTTCTGAGGAACGGCTTGCACTTCCATCTCAGGAAGTGAACGGATCGTCCACCCACGGGTACTTGTGCAGGTCGACCCGGGTATAGGGGATTTCCTCGAACCGGGGTGCGACGGTGCCCGGCGCCGACATGTAGATGACCTCGGCGGCGATCGGGGCGAAGGCGCCGTAGAAGTGGTGGATCGACTTGACGACCACCAGCCGCATGGCATCGAGGTTGACGCCGAGCTTGGTGAATGCCTGCGTGGAGAGCACCTGACCACGTTTCGTGTCGACGATGATGTCGACCCCCTCGCAGCGCAGGCGCACGGCGTCACCCATCGCCACGGTCAGGCTGCTGCCGTCACCCTGCGGCCATTCCTGCACCACCTCCAGCTCGACGGCCATGACCTCGACCCGCAGATCGAGCGGGTCTCCCGAGGCAGGTCCCATCTTGCCTCCCAGACGCACGTCGAGGGTGGCGCCCACGCCGGCGGATTTGGCGATCTCCACGACCATCGGGTCCCACATGATGCCGAGGGCGGCTTCGGTGACGCCGCGGTGCAGCAGCTCGGCCAGGACGACGGTGGAATCGCTCGGGGCGCCGCCGCCTGGATTGTCGGCCTGGTCGGCGACGATCACCGGTTGCTGGTCGATGGCCAGGGCGCGATCGAGGGCTTCGTCTACCGGCAGGGAGTCGAAGTTGACCTGATGGCGCATCGAGAAGAACCGTTGTCCCCAGGCAGCCGCCGTGACGTCGGCGAGCTCCTGGTCGCCGTCGGTTACGGCCAGCATGCGTGTACCGATTGTCGGGATGTCGGCCCACGGGAAACCGTGCACGAGGGAGAGGGAGAGGATGCCGTCCCTGCCTTCCTGCGCCAGCATGTCGTCGACGAAGGCGCGCAAAGGTCCGTAGGAGGTCGGGTAGGAGCCGATCATGCGGCAATCGAACAGGCTCGAGGTCGGCTCGCTCTCACCCAGCGCGGCGGCAGCGGCCAGTTCAAACAGATCACGGGCACGCGCGGCGATGTCGGTATGGGGGAATTCCTTGTAGAGGACGACCAGATCGGCCAGGTCGATCAGCTCGTCGGTAACGTCGCAGTGCAGGTCGAGGAGGACGCCAACGATGGTGTCGTCGTCGGCGGCGGCGCGTACCCGCTGTAGGATGTCGGTCTCGCAATCGTCGTAGCCCTCGGCCACCATCGCCCCGTGCAGGGGCAGGAGGACGATGTCACACGGGGCCGCGCGTTCGAGACCGTCGAGCAGCTCGACGCGCAGCTGCTCATAGGCGGAGCGCACCGTGAGTCCGGCCGGCTGGGCGAAGGCCTGGAGGCTGAAGACCAGCTCCCAGCCGCGGCCGGCCGCCATCTCCATGAAGACCCGGGTGGCGGTGCAGTGGAACTCCTTGCCTCCCGTCTCGTCGCCGGCCCGCCACACATCGTAGTCCGCAAGGCCGGTGGGAAGAGGGGAGAAGGTGTTGGTCTCGGTGGCGATGCCGCCGGTGTAGATGCGCATCGATCCGCCTCGGGTTAACGCGGGCAGGCAGCGCTCAAGAAAGGGTCAAGCATAGGTGCCGGTCAAGAATTGCACGCGTGTTCCCAACTGCTTGTCGGGGCGGGGCAATCTGCCTATCATCGCCCCCCATGGCCGCCCCCAACGTGCTCTTCATCCTCACCGATCAACAGTCGTCCCGGGCGCTGAGCTGTGCCGGCAATCCGCACCTGAGCACGCCCAACACCGATGCCCTGGCGGCCTCCGGCATGCGTTTCGCCACCGCCTATAGCGCCGCTCCGGTGTGCGGTCCATCGCGCGCCTGCCTAACGACCGGCTGCCTGCCCCACCAGCACGGCGTCATCTTCAACGGCATGACGCCCGATCCGGCGCTGCCCAGTATGGGCGAGCTGTTTCGCGACGCCGGCTACGACACCGGCTGGTCGGGGCGCTGGCACCTGCCGGCCCACCGGCCGGACATCCGCGGCTTCGAATGCCTGCACGACGAGAGCGTCAACCTAGGTCGTGGAGTCGAGGGGGACGCGGATGTGGTCGATGCCGCCGTCGCTTTCATGCAGCGCCCGCGCGAGCAGCCCTTCTTTCTCGGCGTGTCGCTGTGCAATCCCCACGACATCTGTCACTGGATCTTCGCCGACCCGGACGAACCCGAGTCCACCGACGGGTTGCCGCCGCTGCCGGACAACTTCGAGATCGACCCGGACGAGCCGGAGTTCATCACCGAGTGCCGTCACCGGCAGCACTACGGCAACGAGGGCCCGGTCTCCCACAACTGGACCGCTTCTCAGTGGCGCAGCTATCTTGGCGCCTACTACGGCTTTACCGAACTGGTCGACGTTCAGGTGGGGCGCCTGCTCCAAGCGCTCGAGGCGGCCGGTCTGGGTGAGGATACCGTCGTGTTGTACACCAGTGATCACGGCGAGGGCATGGCCGCCCATCGCTGGGTCGTGAAGCTGATGGTCTACGAGGAGCCGGTCACGGTGCCGTTCATCGTGCGCTGGCCGGGCCATACGGCGGCCGGACTGGTGGAGGAGACTACCCCGGTGTCGGGCCTCGACGTCCTGCCGACCCTGTTAGATTGTGCGGGCATCGAGGTGCCTGACAGCGTGACCGGCCTTTCGCTGAGGTCGTTGCTCGATGGCGCGGGCCAGCTGGGACGAGAGTTTGTCGTGACTGAGCTGTACCCCGACACGGAGAAGCCGGAGATGCAGGCGCGCATGCTGCGCACGCGCCGTCACAAGTACGTGAAGTTCTCTAGCGGCAGGAATCCGGAACTGCTGTTCGACTTGGAGATGGACCCGGGAGAGACGCGCAACCTGGCCGGAACAGACGAAGCGGCCGCCGAGCTGGCGCGGCATCGCCAGCTGCTGCAGCGATGGTGCGAGGAAAGGGAGGACCCGTTCAGATGAGTGAAGAGCAGATCACCGCAGCGGTGGTGGGGATGAGCCAGCCGCACGCCATCGCCCACCTGTGCACGCTGCAGACATCCGACCGCATCGGCCGCATTGCGATCTGCGACGCCGACCAGGGCGTGCTGGACCGGGTGCGGGCCGAGCAGGGCGACAAGGTCCAAGCCGCCTACACCGACATCGCCGGGCTGCTGCAGGGCGAGTCGCTTCTCTTCTCGGTGTGCAACCTGGAGAACGACCTCAATGCGGCCGCCTGCCAGTCCCTGATCGAGGGCGGCGTGCACGTTTTCAGCGAGAAGCCGATCGGGCGCACGGCAGCGGAGGTCGAGAGCGTGACCCTGTCTGCCGAGGCGGCCGGACTCAAGCTCGGCGTGGCCTACTGCAACCGGGCCCTGCCCAACATGGAGCTGGCGCGACAGCTGGTGGCGGACGGGGTGATCGGGCGCATTACCAGCATAGAGGGGCGTATGGTCACTTCACAGCCAAGGTTCCGGCAGTCCGCTCCCTGGCTCTTCGACGTGGAGCGGGCCGGCGGCGGTATCCTTTCGTGGCTGGGCTGCCATTACTTCGACCTGATGCGGTTCGTCAGCGGTGACGAGGTAACCGCGGTGTCGGGCATGGTGGACTCCCTGAGTGAGACGGAGGTCACCGTCGAGGACGTGGCGGCCGTAAACCTGCGCTTCGGCGACGGGGCGATCGGCAGCCTGCGCGCCGGCTACGAGCTGGCCCTGAGCGGGTCGGGTTACGCCGGTGGCGCGTACGACTCCTACCTGGGTTTCCGCGGCACCGCCGGCCGCATCGTCTGGCGCTACGACGAGGCGCCCCTGAACCTGCATGTGGAGAGCTCGACGGAGGCCTGGAAGACGGCGCCGCGCCGGACGTTCACCTTCGAGCAGCCCGACGACGTGCCGGCCTACGGCGGCCAGCACGGGCTGGACTTCGTGCACGCCTTCGTCGACGCGGCCCTGGGCCGGGGAGAGCCGACTGCGAACGGCCGCGATGCCCTGGCGGTCGCTCGCATCATCGAGGCCGCATACGCGTCCAGCGCCAGTGGCCGTCAGGTGGACCTGTAACCGGTTCGATCTTCAGACGACGCCCGCGGCGAGGTCGGTGAAGCCGAGGTAGGCGACGGTGAGGCCCGCCTTGCCGACGACGAAGACCCCCCACGTTACTGCCAGAGCGATCAGGCAGCGCCGGGGATCGAGCCCGGTCAGCACCGCCATCCCGGTCGCCATGATGTAGATCTGCCAGAGACTGAAGAAGTCGATGCCGGCGACCACGAGCGAGAGGAAGGTGGTGGGCGGGCCGGAGAGCAACATACCGAGCCCGGTGTACACCTCGAGCTCGCCGGATGAGATGATCCATGGCGTCGCGATGGCCAGCTGGATCAGGCCCACCAGCGCGCTGTAGGCCGTCACGCCCAGCATCTGGCTGTAGGTGGCATTGCCGCCGAGGACGAAGTTGGACAGCAGCAGGAGCAGGGCGCCGACGACGACCAGCGAGATGAAGGGGAGGAAAGCGGCGCTGATAACACCCATGATCTGCGCCGCCTGGTGCATACCCTGCATCGTCGCCTGCGGATCCTGGCCCATGCTCTCCAGGGCTTGGCGCTGCTCCGCCGTCATCTGCTTGCTCATGAGCTCCTCGGTAAACTCGCCGGCAACCGGCAGGATAGCGATACCGGCAGCAACGGTCGCGGCCGCCATGATCAGCGTGGGAATGAGCCAGTCGCGCCAGCTTTGACTTGAAGCCATGGCGGCGAAGGTGGCGGCCGGGGTGCGGAAGACGCTCAGCATGCGGATGCCAATTCCCAGGTCCTCGGTCGTATCGGTAGTCTCGGTCATGGACTAACTCCATTGCTGTGGGCTGCGGATGCGATAACATAGCGAGTACATCTGAATCGCTACAAGCAGAAGGGTGGCGCAGAAGGTAGATGCAGCGGCTTAACTTTCCGGCAGAGTACGCGTTCGAGTTCCGCGACACCGCCGCCGGCCGCGAGGTGCTGGACCCGCAGCGGCAGCGCTTTGTGCGGCTGACGCCTGAGGAATGGGTGCGCCAGAACCTCGTGCAATACCTGATAGCGGATCTCGGCTATCAGGCCGGCAACACGGCGGTCGAGAAGGGCATCGAGGTGCACGGGCAGTTCTTCCGAGCCGACGTGATCGTGCACGACCGCCAGGGCTCGCCGCTGCTGCTGGCCGAGTGCAAGGAGCCGACTGTCCGGCTCGACCAGAAGACATTCGACCAGGTTGTGATCTACAACCGGGAGGTACAGGCACCCTGCCTGCTGCTGACCAACGGCCTCGTGCACTACTGCTGGCTCTGCGACCCGGACAAGGACGATTACCGGTCGCTGGAGGCGATCCCCCGGTTCGACGAGCTGACGGCGCGGCAGACTAAGGACTGACGCGCCGCATCCACTCCAGGGTGAGGCCGATGAGGGTCAGAGCGCCGAAGCTCAGAAGCACCACGACGGTCCAGCTCCCCAGCATGACCCAGAGCGTCGACTCCCGGTCGGTGCGGAGGCGCCGGGGCAGCGTCTCCCCGCAGTGGCTGCAGAGACTGGCTCCGCGCGAGATCATCTCGCCGCAGTAACGGCAGGGTAGGAGACGGCCGCTCTCCACCATCGCCTGGTGGGTGGGCTTGACGAGCAGCAGGGCGAGCAGGCCGACCAGGGGGCTCAGGA
Source organism: uncultured Gemmatimonadaceae bacterium (assembly GCA_964456165.1). Taxonomy (GTDB): domain Bacteria; phylum Latescibacterota; class UBA2968; order UBA8231; family UBA8231; genus CAYWBJ01. The sequence goes on from CAYWBJ010000253.1 coordinate 18,195, forward strand.
CCAGCGAGATGTTGATGAATAGCTCGAAGGAGCGGCCCTTGCGATCGGCCATCATACCGACGGCGACCGAGACGGCGATCCACCCGATGATGGCGATGATCGTCAAGTCAGCGCTTGCAGGCCAGGGTTAATCCGTCACCGACCGAGAGCAGGGAGCAGTCGACCCGCTCGTCGCGGTGGATCGCGGCGTTGAGGGCGCGGATGGCGGCGGTGCTCTCGTCGTCGACCTCGGCGTCGGCCGTGCGCCCTCCCCAGAGGACGTTGTCGATCATGACGAGGCCACCCGGGCGCAGCAGCTCGAGGCAGCGTTCGTAGTAGGCGGCGTAGTTGACCTTGTCGGCGTCGATGAAGGCGATGTCGAAGGAGCCTGCCGCACCCTCGGTGAGCAGCGCATCGAGGGATCCCACGGCCGCCCCGAGGCGCAGCTCGATCCGGTCGGCGACGCCGGCTTCCCGCCAGTAGCGCGCGGCAATGTCGGTGTACTCCGCGCTCTCATCGCAGGCGACCAGGTGGCCATCCGCGGGGAGCGCCAGCGCCATGACCGTGCTGCTGTAGCCGGTAAAGGTTCCCACTTCGACGACGCGCCGGGCGCCCGTGAGTCGCACGACCAGTCCCATGAACTGCCCCTGGTCCGGAGAGATCTGCATCATGCCCTCAGGCATCTCCTGGGTCTGCCGGCGCAGCTTCTCGAGGATCGGCGGCTCGCGGAGCGAGTTGTCCAGGATGTACCCGTAGATCTCGTCGGCAATATAGGCGTTGCGGCTGCTCATGTGGCCTCGTCCATAACAAGGGCGAAGAGGCGGGCGTCGATCAGCGACAGGCGGAGACGCACCTGTCGTCCGGATAGGGAGGCCGGATCAACGCCGCTCTTCCATTGGAGGGGTGTCCGCGTGGAGTTGGTGCACAGGGGTATCGAAGCCGCCATTTCCCAGCCGTCGATGGGCGTGCCGCCGGCGTCCTGGATCTCGGCGCGGAGACAGCCGCCGGCGCCGGTATCGACGTTGAGGCGTAGCCCTTCCCTCATCAGGAACGGGAGCGTGGTCAGCTCGCCGCCTTCCCGACCGGCGTCGAGGCTGGCGTATCCGTCGCGGCGGAGCACCGCGCGCGAGAGACCGCTGAGCCGGGACGGCGCTTCGGGATCGACGAACTGGTCGTGGTCCTGATTGCTGCCCACGTAGTAGATCCAAAGCTCGTCACCCATGTCGATCGGGTCGGGCAGCGCCCAGGTGCACTTCGAGTCGAAGTGGCCGGCGTGGCCGACACCCATGAACGCGGCTCCGGCGGTGGGGCGCTGCCAGCTGATCCCGTCGCGGCTGAAGAGGAAGTGCACCTCCATCGCCGCTGGCCGCAGGCGCTCGATAATAGCGCGCTGCGGGTCGCCGCTTGGTCCCCATTTCTCGTCCTCCAGCCGTTCGAGCCAGTGCCAGTAGGCCTGGGCGAGAGCCACGTAGCAGGGGGCGTCGGTGTTGGGATACGGGAAGACGGTGGCTCCGTAGTAGTCCAGCGCCGGCTGTCCCGTGTGGGTGTCCCGGGCGGCCAGCTCTTCCTCCTCTGCCGTCCAGACGACGCCGGTATCATCCCAGTGCTCCAGGTCATCCGACTCGAGCCGGCGCACCGAACGGAAATTGAGATGCCGATTGTCGAATCGGGACCACTTGCGGGTGTAGAGTACGTAGCGGCTCAGGGCCCTGTTCCAGAAGGCCACGTGCTGGGTGTCGACGTCGCCGATCTGGTCGACCGGCCGCTGCGTCCAGTCGAGCCCGTCGGGCGAGGTGTAACGCCGGAACTCGGTGGGTGATTTGGCCTGTGGCCAGGCCGGATAGGCTTTGACGAAGAGGCCGTAGCGGCCGTCGGCGCTGGCGTTGGGGTCGACGAACGGGGCGACGCCGGCCACCGGCTCCTCGAGGATGACGTTGTTGGTCTTGCTGCCGCCGAGCTCGCGGAGGTTCAGGATCGGCTTGCGGAACTGGAGGCCGTCGTCGGACTCGGCGTAGGCGATGTGGCGGTAGCGCTCCGAGCTGACGCCGTACCAGAGTCTCGTCGTACCATTCTCGCGTTTGACACTGCAGTAGGAGCTGAGGTGACCGCCCTCCTCCCAGGGCTGATCGACCTCGAGCAGGATCTCGCCAGTCTTGTGGGGGCGGTGGAAGGTGCGCGTCAGGCCCGCGCTGGAGGCGATTAGGGCGTCGTCGAGAAAGGGCTGGACGCCGCGCAGGGACAGGGAGTCGGCCATCGGCTCGGTTCCGGGGGCGGGGGGTTGGGACTCGACTACAAAACGTTCGATCGTCACCTGGGTCAAGATCATTGACAAACCGCGTATAATACCGATAATCGGCTTCCTGCGACCACACAGGCGCAGCCCCCTACCGCGATGCTCACCGTAGACAACATTACCAAGGAATACGGCCCCCAGTCCCTGTTCCGTAACGCCAGCTTCGGCGTCGGCGCCGGCGAGCGCATCGGTCTGATCGGTCCCAACGGCGCCGGCAAGACCACCTTCTTCCGGATGCTGATGGGGGAGGAGCAGCCTGACGCCGGGGAGATCCGGGCATCCAGGAACTATCGGCTGGCGCTGCTCAGGCAGGAATGGCTGCCCGAGCCGGGCGACACGGTCTTCGAAGCTACGGTGCGCGGCCACCCGGAATGGTACGAAGCCCACGGACGCCTGCGCCGGGCCGAGCAGGAGCTGGCCGACCACCACGACGACAAGCACCTCGCGCGCTACCAGCAGGCCGAGAACGCATTCGAGATTCTCGGCGGCCACGGGCTCGAGCAGACGGCGCGGGAGATCCTCAGCGGCCTGGGCTTCCGCTCCGACCAGTTCGGCGAGCCGGCCGAGCAGCTCAGCGGCGGTTGGCGGATGCGGTGCCACATGGCTGGGCTACTGCTGCGGCAGGCCGACCTGCTACTACTCGACGAGCCGACCAACCACCTGGACATTGACTCGGTGCACTGGTTCGAGGAATTCCTGCTGCAGTATGCCAACAGCTTCATGCTGATCAGTCACGACCGCCTGCTGATCCAGCGGCTGGCCACCAGCATCCTCGAGTTCGCGCCACCCCAGATGACGATGTGGCCCGGCTCGTTGCAGCAGTACGAGCAGCTGAAGGCGGGGCGCATCCAGCAGCTCGAGTCGACGATCGCCAACAAGCAGAAGGAGGTGGACCGGCTTGAGGATTTCGCCCGTCGCTTCCGCGCCAAGGCGACCAAAGCCCGCCAGTCGCAGAACCGGCTGAAGACCGCCGGTCACTACCAGCAGCAGATCGAGGAACTGCAGGCCTCGATGCCGGTAGTTTCGCAGCGGCCGGCCAGTTTCCGCCTGGAGCTGCAGCGCCGGCTGCCGCGGGTGGTCCTGGACATCGACAAGGCGGTATTCGGCTACAGCGACGATGAGCCGCTGTTCGAGCTGCCCACCTGTAATATCGAGGGGGGGAAGAAGATCGGCATCGTCGGCACCAACGGGGTCGGCAAGTCGACCTTCCTCAAGTCCTGCAGTGGCGAGCTGCCCTTGCTCGCCGGCAGGTTGAACCGCAACGACCAGGTTGCCACCGGCTTTTTCGCTCAGCACCGCATGGAGGAGCTGCCGTTGCGGTCCGTCACCCTCGACTACTTGAGCGACCACCGGCTCGGCAACTCGCAGCAGAAGGTGCGCAGTCTCGCCGCCAGCCTGGGCCTTTCGAGTACTGACATGGAAAAGCCCATCGAGGTGCTATCGGGCGGTGAGAAGGCGCGGGTGAGCCTGACCCGAATCCTGCTGTCGCAGCCGGAGATGCTGCTCCTGGACGAGCCGACCAACCACTTGGACCTGGAGGCGTGCGACGCGCTCAAGCGCGGGCTGGCCACCTTCGAGGGCACCTTGCTCATCGTTTCGCACAACCGCGATTTTCTCGATGCGCTGGTGGACTACATTCTCGAGGTGCAGCCCGGACAGGCTACCCTGCACCACGGCAATTACAGCGACTGGCTCGCGCGTCAGGAGGCGGCCGGCCGCGCCGGCCATCCGCTGGCCCACCCGAAGAATGCGTCAGCAAACGGCGAGGGTGGCAAGAAGGGCCAGGGTGGCAAGAAGAGCCAGGAGCAGAAGCGCCTCGAGGCGCAGCAGCGCCAGGAACGGTCCAACCGGCTAAAAGGGGTGCGCCAGCGCCTCAGCAAGGTGGAGGGCAGGATGAAGCGCAGCAGCGCCGCCATCCAAGAGCTCGATCAGAAGCTGTGCCGGCCCGACGCGGTTGCCGATCCGGAGTTCGCTGACTGGGTCAAGAAACACTCCGAGCTCTCGGCCGAGTTGCCCGAGCTTGAGCAGGAGTGGCTCGAGGCCACCGAAGCGCTCGAGCGGCTCCAACAGGAGCTAGCGTAGGCGACCATGGCACTGAACCCAGTCCAGATCGATCGCTTCGAGGAAGCCGGCTACCTGCAGCTCGACGGCCTGCTCTCCCAGGATGAGCTGAACCCGGTGATCTGGGAGTTCGAGGGTGTGGTCGACCGGGAAGCGCGGGCGCAGAAGGCTAGGGGCAGTCTCACCGACCTGCACGATCGCGAGCCGTTCGAGCGGCGCATCGCCCTGCTGGCCGCGCAGGTGCCCGCTATTGCCTACTTCCTCAGCCCGCACCGGGTTCTGGGACCGGCGATGTTCAACCTGATGCGGAATCCGAGGATACTAGACGTACTGGAGCCGCTGGTGGGGGGCGAGATCCTCTGCCATCCGACACACGTAGTGCGGCCACGGATGCGGGACCGGCCGAAAGGAGAGGAGCGGTGGCGTCCCACCGACGGGGTGCCCTGGCACCAGGATGCCGGGGTGCTGGGCGAGGAGGCGGACGAAACCCTGCTGATCACCGTCTGGATCCCGCTGACGGCGGCCGACCGCGAGAACGGCTGTCTTCTGGTGATCCCAGGCAGCCACCGATTCGGAGTGCGCCTGCACGAGGCCAGCACCAATTACGGCATCCCGCAGAGCGCAGTGCCGCCTGGCGACCCGGTAGCGCTGCCGATTGAGCCGGGGGGTGTCATCCTGTTCAGCAACCTGGTCTGTCATAGCGGCCTGCCGAGCCATTCTGACCGCGTTCGCTGGAGCATCGACCTGCGGTACCAGCACGCAGCGCAGCCGACCGGCCATCCCTACTTCGCGGGGCATCTGGTGCGCAGCCGCGAGAATCCCGCCGCGGAACCGACCTATCCCCAGTGGGTCAGCATGTGGGAGAACCAGCTGGTCCACGACGAGCCCTGGCCGGCGATTCCGCGCTGGCCAGGGTCGCATGCGGTTTGAGAAACGGCACGGTGAGCCACACCGCGGTGTTCGCCGATCGTGTCGATCGAGCCGGTTTCAGCCGCTTCGGCCGGTCGGGCCCGGCCCATTGTTCTGCCGAATTTCAAGCCATCGCTGAATTTCAGCCCGGATACGCCACCACCTGACCCTGCGCGCGCAGCAGCCTTTGCAGCTCGCCAATGGGCACGTCGCGGGGCGGGCACCGCCCCAGCAAGGCCAGGTGGGCGGCGATGCCAGCGGCCTGCCCCAGGGCCATCCAGGTGGGTTCCATCCGAATCGATGAGTAGGCCACGTGGGTCGTGGAGGCGGCTACCGGAACGAGGAGGCCGTCGACGGCCTCCGGGATCATGATCCGGTAGGGTATCTCGTAGGGCCGGGTG
>CAYWBJ010000254.1:0-5635 GCA_964456165.1 uncultured Gemmatimonadaceae bacterium
GGACACATCTCAACCTACGCCTCGGCGGAGCCACTCAACGAAGTCGGCTTCAACCACATCATCCGGGCCGCTACGGACGCCCATCCGGGCGACCTCGTCTATTACCAGGGACACGCTTCGCCAGGCGTGTATGCCCGCGCCCATCTCGAGGGCCGACTGGATCGGGCCCATCTGGAACACTTCCGCCGCGAGCTGACCGGCTCGGGGCTCTCGTCGTACCCGCACCCGTGGCTCATGCCAGATTTCTGGGAGTTCCCCACGGTCTCGATGGGGTTGAGCCCGATCATGGGCATCTACCAGGCGCGGTTTCAGCGCTACCTGGAAGACCGCGGCATCCTGCCCCCATCGGACGCCAAAGTGTGGGTGTTCATGGGCGATGGCGAGACCGACGAACCTGAATCGTTGGGCGCCATCACGCTGGCCTCGCGCGAGCAGCTCGACAACCTGATCTTTGTGGTGAACTGCAACCTACAGCGGCTGGACGGGCCAGTGCGAGGCAACGGGCAGATCATCCAGGAACTAGAAGCCGCCTTCCGAGGAGCCGGCTGGAACGTCATCAAGGTGCTCTGGGGTCGAGACTGGGACCCGCTCCTGGCCGTCGACACCGACGGGCTGCTCGTCCGCCGCATGAGCGAGACGGTCGACGGGCAGTATCAGCGCTATGCGGTCGAATCAGGCGCCTATGTCCGCGATCACTTCTGGAGCAAGTACCCGAAGCTGCTCGACCTGGTGGACCACTTCACCGACAACGAGCTAAAGAAGCTCCGGCTCGGCGGACACGACCCGGCGAAGGTCTACTCGGCATTCGCCTCCGCCGTGGCCCACCGGGGCGCGCCCACCGTGGTCCTGGCCCGCACCATCAAGGGCTACGGGCTCGGGGAGGGCGGCGAGGGCCGCAACGTCACCCACCAACAGAAGAAGCTCAACGAGGACGAGCTCCGGGCGTTCCGCGACCGCTTCCACATCCCGCTGTCCGACGAGCAAATCGCGGACCTACCGTTCTATGTACCGGAGGGCGACAGCCCGGAGATGGTCTATCTGAATGAGCGGCGGGCGGCGCTGGGCGGCTCGGTGCCCCAGCGGGTCGAACGGGCGGTGCCGATGGACCCGGTCTCGACCGAGCTGTTCGCGGAGCTACGGGAAGGGACCGGCGACCGGGAAATCTCTCTGACAATGGCGTTCGCGCGGCTGCTGAGCCGCCTGCTACGCGACCCGGAGATCGGTGACCTGATCGTCCCGATCGTGCCGGACGAGGCGCGTACCTTCGGGATGGAAGCGCTCTTCCGCCAGGTGGGCATCTACGCGCACGCCGGTCAGAAGTACGAACCGGTCGACCACGCGACACTGCTCTACTACCGCGAAGCCGAGGATGGGCAGGTACTCGAAGAGGGCATCACTGAGGCGGGCTCGATAGCGTCATTCATCGCTGCCGGCACCGCCTATTCGACGCGAGGCGTGAACACCATTCCATTCTTCATCTTCTACTCGATGTTCGGGTTCCAGCGAGTGGGCGACCTAATCTGGGCAGCGGCCGATTCGCGCTGCCGAGGCTTCCTGCTGGGCGGCACCGCCGGGCGCACCACCCTGGCCGGCGAGGGCCTGCAGCACCAAGACGGGCAGAGCCACCTGCTGGCCTATCCGGTGCCGAACCTCCTCTCGTATGACCCGGCCTATGCCTACGAGCTGGGCGTTATCATCGAGGAGGGCATCCGTCGGATGTATGTCGAGAGCGAGAGCGTCTTCTATTACCTGACGGTGGAGAACCAGCCGTATCCGATGCCGCCCATGCCCGACGGCTGCCGCGACGGCATCCTCAAGGGCCTCTACCGGGTGCGTCCGTCCGAAAACGACGGCCCGCATCAGGCGCAGCTCCTGGCCAGCGGCGCCATTCTGCCGGAGGCGATCGCCTCCCAGGCCATGCTGACTCGCTACGGCGTTGCCGCCGACGTCTGGAGCGTCACGAGTTGGGCCCAGCTCTATCGTGACGGCCACGCGGCGGATCGGTGGAACCTCCTCCACCCGCTGGACGAACCGCGCGTGCCCTATGTGACCCAATGTCTGGGTAATGCGCCCGGCGTGGTGGTAGCCGCCAGCGACTACCTTAAGGCGCTTCCGGACTCGTTGAGCCAGTGGCTGGACAGACGGCTGGTCTCGCTGGGCACGGACGGCTTCGGTCGCAGTGACACCCGCGAAGCGCTCCGCAACTTCTTCGAAGTGGATGCCCGATTCATCACGCTGGCGACCCTAGGCGCGCTAGCGCGTGACGGCGCGATCGACTGCACGGTGGTGGCGCAGGCCATCGAGGATATGGAGATCGACCCGGAAAAGGTAGATCCAGCGGTTTCATAGAGGACACCGAAATGCTAATCGATGTGACGCTGCCGGTACTCGGCGAGGGAATCGAGGAGGCTGAGGTGATCCAGATACTGGTGAAGACTGGCGACGCCGTCGAGGCCGACCAGCCCCTGATCGAGGTCGAGACCGACAAGGCCACCGTTGAAGTACCGGCGCCATCAGCCGGCGTCGTGGGCGACATCACGGTGAGCCAGGGCGCCACCATTAAGGTGGGCGCGCAGCTCCTCACCCTGACCGACGGCGCCTGGACGGCCGGGTCACAGGCCGAGTTGGCACCGCCGGAACCGCCGGCCGAACCCGAGGAACCAACCGAGGCTCCGGCACCAAAGCCCAAGCCCTTCGCCGAAACCGCTCCGTTACCCGCACCGGTGGCGTCCACTCCGGTTGCTTCGCCCGGTCCCCCCTCGCCAACGCTCGGTGAACGGCGCGCCCTGGCGGCGCCCTCTGTACGGAAACTCGCCCGCGAGATCGGGGTAGACATCGAGACAGTAACGCCGACCGGCCGCCGAAACCGCGTCACCCTGGACGACGTGAAGGCGTACGCCAAGCAGGCGATGCGGCAACTGGCGGGCGTCGGTACGGGCCCGGCCGCGCCGACGCCGCTCCCCAACTTCGCCGTGTGGGGCCCAGTCGAGAAGCAGCCGCTGAAGGGCATCCGACGTACGGTCACGCGTCGGATGAGCCAGGCCTGGCAGACCGTGCCACATGTCACCCAGCACGATCAGGCCGATATCAGCGAGTTCGAAGCCGTGCGAAAGACGACCAAGAAACATACGCCGGATCTTCCGCTGACGGTGACCGCGCTGGCGGTAGCGGTCGCGGCGGCCGCGCTCCGTGAGTTCCCGCAATTCAACGCCTCGCTCGATGTGGCGGGAGGCGAGATCGTCTACAAGCAGTACGTCCACATCGGCGTCGCGGTGGACACCGAGCGCGGACTGCTCGTCCCGGTTATTCGAGACGCCGATACCAAGAGCCTCGGCGCCCTCTCGACCGAGATTTCGGCGCTGGCAAGCAAGGTGCGAGAGGGCAAGGCGGAACCGGACGACCTGCAGGGAGGCACGTTCACCATCACCAACTTGGGTGGCCTGGGCGGCACCGCCTTCACCCCCATCGTCAACTATCCCGAGGTGGCCATCCTCGGCCTCTCGCGGTCGACCCAGGCGCCGGTCTGGACCAATGACCGGTTCGAGCCGCGCCCCATCATGCCGCTCTCCCTCTCCTACGACCACCGCCTCATCGACGGAGCCGACGGCGTGCGGTTTCTCCGATGGATTGCAACGCGCCTCGAACACCCTCTGTTGCTTGAACTGTAGGTTGCGACCCCGGGGGCTATGGGGTCCCCACAAGCGGGCGCGAAGGGTTCGAGGCGCAGCCCCGTGCTGCAACGCGCCTCGAATAGCCTCTGTCGCTTAAACCGTGCACTTCACTGCCCGGTTTCTCGTTTAGTTCACCGGACGCAAAACGTAGGCCCTGTCGAAACTGCGACATCTAAATCTGTCCTTTGACCTAATCCGTCATGATTCCTGCAAGATACTGCAAACAAGTGCTCTATCTCGACGGCGGTTGGTCAGCGTATCGCAGAACAACCTCGAGAGCACGAGCCAGCAACGCAGCGTATCTCGCTTTCGCTGCCCACGACAGGGGTTGCGTCTCGGTGGCGAGTAGTCAATACTAGTCGCCCCATCCGAGTGTCTGGTTGTGCTGCCCCCCGCGGTTGCCGGGATGGGCTTGACCGGGCCCCGGCATCGGCAGGGAGCATCAGCATGCTCCGACCGGTGCCTGGCGGTGGCGGCTTGATGACCGCAAATTGCCTATGGACAATGTGACTCAGCCCACGCCAGACAAGCCGAAACGGCGAGTTAAATACGTGCGCAAGCTGGACCAAATCGAACAGCTCACGCCAGAGCAGCGTGATCGTCTCGGACCTGTAGCTGCGCGCTATGTCTTTCGCGCCAACGACTACTATCTCGGCCTGATCGACTGGGACGACCCGGAAGACCCGATCAAGCAACTGATCATCCCGCGCGAAGAAGAGCTGTCCGAGTGGGGCGAGCTCGACGCCAGCAACGAGCAGTCGGTCACCGTCGCGCAGGGTGTCCAGCACAAGTACACCGACACGGTGCTGCTGCTCTGCAACGAAGTCTGTGGCGCTTACTGCCGCTACTGCTTCCGCAAGCGGCTGTTCATGGACGAGAACGACGAGGTCACCAACGACGTTTCGGCCGGGTTGGCCTATATCGCCGACCACCCAGAGGTGACCAACGTGCTGCTCACCGGGGGCGACCCGCTGCTGATGAGCACGCGGCGGCTGGTGGAGATCTTCGACGCGCTCCGCCAGATCCCGCACGTTAAGATCATCCGGCTCGGCTCGAAGATGCCGGCGTTCGATCCTTTCCGGGTGCTGAACGACGAGGAGCTACAAGCGGCCTTCCGGAAGTACTCGACGCCCGAGCAGCGCATCTATCTGATGGCGCACTTCGACCATCCGCGCGAGCTTACCCCCGAGGCCATAGCCGGAATCGACACCTGCATTCGCAACGGCATCATCTGCGTCAATCAGTGCCCGCTTATCAAAGGGATCAACGACGATCCGCACGTGCTGGCCGAGATGTACTCGACGCTGTCCTACACCGGATGCCCGCCCTACTACCTGTTCCAGGGGCGGCCGACGGCGGGCAACGAACCGTATGAGATCCCGATTGTCGAGGGCTGGCAGATCTTCCAACGGGCGCTGAAGATGGGCTCAGGCCTGGCGCGCCGCGCCAAGTACTGCATGTCGCACGAGACCGGCAAAGTCGAGATCCTGGGTGTCGACGCCGACCACGTGTATCTGCGGTATCACCAAGCTAAGTTCGATGAGGATCTCAGCCGATTCTTCGTCGCCCGGCGAGACGACAGCGCCTACTGGCTTGACCAGCTAACAATTCTCGATACCGTTCCCGCCCACGTCTGACACCACCCCTGGGGGCATGATCGAGCTCCGGGGATTGAGTAAGCGGTACGGCGATCGCTTCGCCGTATCCGAGCTCTCGCTCGAAGTGGCCAAGGGCGAGCTTCTCGTCCTGCTCGGCGGCTCGGGCAGCGGCAAGACCACCACCCTGAAGATGATCAACCGGCTGATCGAGCCAACCAGCGGCTCAGTTCGGCTGGACGGCGAGGACGTCGCCGCGCTTACCCCCTCCGACCTGCGGCGCCGGATCGGCTATGCCTTCCAGCAGGTCGGGTTGTTCCCGCATCTCTCCGTGTCTGAGAACATCGGGATCACGCCGTCGCTGCTCGG
>CAYWBJ010000255.1:0-1806 GCA_964456165.1 uncultured Gemmatimonadaceae bacterium
ACGGCGAGCATCGGAATATTGGGGATGCCGCCGTAGCCCTCGCGCTGAAAGTGATGTTCGGCGAACCACAGGGTGTCGTAGCCGGCGGTGTCCATGAGCTGCGCCATGGCGCGAGCCTCGTCGAAGGCCGAGGCGAGCTGCTCGTCGGATACGAGGCGGTCGTCGGCGGGCAGGCCCGGAAAGCCGAGATTCTCCATCTCGACGTGGCCGCCGTAAAAATTATCGAATTTCACTCTTTATACTTCCTTTCACGAGATTGGGCTCCTTAGTATATTGTCGGAGCGTTGTCCCGCGAATGGCTAATATACGCGAATTAGACAGGAGAAAACACCATGGCAGTGAATGGAGCAGCAGCGGACCTCCAAGCCGGCGGCCGCGGCCCGACGATCTGGCTCGCCGGCTCGCCCGACGAGCTCAAAGAATGGATGCCGCTGGGGATCGCCGGCATCGTCACCAATACGGTGGTACTCAACCAATACGCTAAGCCCTACGGCTCGGTGATCAAGCTGATCGAAGCCTATCTCGAGCTTACCGACAAGCCGGTGGTGATGGAGATCGACGGGCACAGCGTCGAGGAATTGCTGGAGGTCGGCAAGGTCTTCACCGCGATGTCGGACCAAATTATCCTCAAGATCCCCTGCTCGGTCAACGGGCTCAAGGCCTTTGCCGCGCTCAAAGCCGAGGGCGTCGAGACCTTCTGCACCACGGTCTTCTCGCTGACCCAGGCGGCGGCCGTGGCCCAGGCCGGGGTCGACCACATCCTGCCGTTTTGCGAGCCGGTCAAGGAGGTTGGCGGCGACCCGACGCGGCTGATCCGCGAGTGTGCGCAGATGTTCGGGGGCTGGCAGCAGCGGCCGCTGATCATGGCGGCGCTGGTGCGCACAGTGGAGACGGCGCACGCGGCCTTCCGCGATGGCTGTGACGAGTTGGTGACGATGTGGACGGTTTACCGCGATATGATGGACCATCCGCTGACAGAGAAGTGGAACCAGACTTTTATGGACGAGTGGGTGGACATGCACGGGAGCGGGTTGTTGCAGGGGGTGCCGGTGCGGTCGGAGTAGGCGGGTAGAAGAGCGGATAAACGCCCCCGGGATGGGAAGTCCCGGGGGCGATTTGCTAGCCTAATTCTGCGGGGATCTCGCCGAGCAACTTGCTCCAGGCGGTGCCCAGGTCCATGACGTCGCCGCCGCAGACCACCAGGTCGCAGCCGGCGTCCATGGCGGCGGAGAGCAGGGGGCCGGGGAGGGTGAAGATGCCGGTGCGTTTGCCGGCGGCGTTGGCTTTGGCCATGCAGGAGAGCACGGTCTCGCGCAGTTCGGGATCGGCCATCTGGCCGGCTTTGCCCATGCTGCCGGCGAGGTCGCCCGGGCCCACGAAGATGCCGGAGAGGCCGTCCACCTGGAGGATCTCGTCGATGTTGGCGACGGCGGTGGTGGTTTCGATCTGGGCGAAGAGATGGGTGCGGTTGTTGGCGCGGGCGAGATTGTCCTGCAGGTCGACCATGCCGAATTCCATGCCGCGGGTGCGGGTGTTGAAGCCGCGGTGGCCCAGGGGCGGGTATTTGCCGACATCGACGATGCGGCGGGCGTAGTCGGCGTCATCGACCATGGGTACGAGGATGATGCGGGCGCCTATTTCGAGGGCGCGCAGCACGTGGTGGCGCTCGCCGTCGGGTAGGCGGATAAGTGGGAAGATGCCGCCGGCCTCGGCGGCCAGGCACAGGGTTTCGGCGCGTTCGAAGCCGACCGGTCCATGCTCGCTTTCGATCCATACGGCTTCGAAGCCGACCTGGGCGACGAGGGA
>CAYWBJ010000256.1:0-17860 GCA_964456165.1 uncultured Gemmatimonadaceae bacterium
AGCTGACCTGGTACATCAAGCGCCGGCTGAGCCTGCCCGTTCCCAGCCTCAGCGACTTCGTCGAGTCCATCGAGAACACTGAACGGCTGCGCCAGTCTGCGGCGGCGCTGTTTTCCCGGTTTGACATCCTGCTGGTACCCACCAGCCCGGTGTTCGCCTTCCCCCACGAGACGGCCGAGTTGGACGTCGACGGCCGGCCGGCGCAGGGACGCAATTCTCTGCGGGCAACGGTGCCGTTCGACCTGACCGGATCGCCGGCGATAACGGTGCCGTTCGGATGGAGCGATTCGGGCCTGCCGATCGGTGTTCAGCTGGCCGCCCGCCACTTCGACGAGCTGACGCTGTTCGCTGCAGCCCGGGCGCTGGAGCAGATGCGGTCGGGACCGGGGCGCCGCCCGATTCCGTGATCGTGGCGGTCAGGGAACCGGCGGAGTGCGCGCGACGGCACGCACCGGTGAGCCGTCGCGACCGGCCAGTGGCAGCGGCAGGCAGAGGAACTCGAACTCATCGTCCGGCAGGGTCTCGAGGTTGGTGAGGTTCTCGACGATCAGGACGCCGGCGCCGAGGATCTCGAAGTGGGCCGGACAGGGCGGATGGTCGAGGGAGGGGAAATCGACGCCGATGAGCTGCAGCCCGCACTCGACCAGCCAGTGCCCGGTTTCGCCGGTCAGCACCGGGTGCCTGCTGAAGTAATCCGCCTGGCCCCAGTGACGGTGCCACCCGGTGTCGAGCAGCAGGCGCCGGGACTTTCCGATGGCCTCTTCCCAGGGCGCGAGCACCTGCGGTGTGATGACGGTGTCCGGAGCCAACGCGCCGAGCTTAGCGACGACGGCCGCGCCGTTGCACTGGTCTAGTCCCACCTGGTCGATGGCCCGCCCGTCGCCGTAGAAGTGAAACGGCGCGTCGAGGTGGGTTCCGCAGTGGGTCGAGATGCTGAGGCGGCTGCAGTTGAGGTGCATCTCGCCGGGTGCGGACGGTGCGCCGTCGGCGGTCGGGGTATCGGTCGAGTCGAGTACCTCGATGGCAATCGGCGGGTCCCCTGGGAAAGCTGGTGTCTCCGGCGTCAGGGGATGGCTCAGGTCGATCCACCGGGGATTCGCGGTTTCCATATTCAGGTCGGCACCATCGCGAGCTTGCCGTTCTCGACCTCGGCGCGCACTCCGTGTTTTTCCTTCTCCATCGCGCTGTACTTCCGCAGGTTCGCGACCCAGGCGGCCCGCCGCGGATTGTCCTCCGGGTTGGCTATCCACTCGTCGGGGAATTCGCGGACCGGATTCCAGGGCGCGTGGCTGTTGTCGCCGTCCCTTAAGGCGCCCTCGGCCATGTGAATGGCCATCTCGGTCTGCTCGGGTGTCTGCGGCATGCCGTGGTAGCTCAAGGTGCAGGCGCGGCGATCACCGCCGCCGCCGGAGGAGCCGTGGTACACCTGCATGTGGAAGGATACCACGTCTCCCGGATTGGCGTCACAGACGAAGCCGGGAATTGCGTCGACTGCGGCGAGAGCCCGTCGCTTCTCCTCGGGGGTGGCCGCGGCCCGTGTCCACCGGGTCCCAAGCGGGTCGTAGGAGGCAGCCGCTTCATGGACCTCCCAGTGATGGGAGCCGGGCAGCACCCGCAGGGCCCCCGAGTCGCCGCGGACCGGCCGGGTGTAGATCAGGTTGTTGACCCCATTCCACTGGCGGCAGCCCCCGTCGAAATGCCAGACCGAGTTGCCGACGAACTGATGTGCGTTGGCGCCAATCCAGGCGAGCTCCCCCACCAGTTCTTCGGCCGCCCCGGCGAGGCGGTCGTCCTCCATCAGGCTCGTCAGGAACGGGGTCGATGGAACCAGGAGGTTCTGCTGCCGTCCACCCTGTCCGATCGCCGCCGGAACGAAGGGAATCAAGCGGTGGGATGCGGCCGCCCGCAGATCCACTTCTGCCGTGTAGCGGACGACTTCCGCGGCTGAGAAGACGTTCCTGCGGACGAGAAATCCGAATGTCTCGAAGAACTGAACCTGCTGGTCGCTCAGGATCACGGCTGTCCTCCCGGGCGTGCCGTTGCCGGGAAAAATCGAAAGGCGGAGATTACGCGGTCGATCTCCGGCGCTTGCTGCTCGACTTCAGCGCCAGAGTAGACAGATTAACGATTCGGGTATCCGTTTCCAAGCCGGGGCGGCCGGGCCTGCCTGATGCCCGGTCGTTGCTCGATCCTTTGGGATGACGGAACCGACAGACTCAGGAGACGACATGGAGAGATTACTGGAGGGTAAGGTGGCACTGGTGACTGGGGCAGGGCGCGGTCTGGGGCGATCCTTCGCCGAGCACTTGGCTGGTATGGGATGCGCGGTCGGCGTCCACGGGATGCGGGAGGAGGGGCCGGCTGAGTACGGTGAAGGAACCACCTTGACGGCGGCGGCGCGCGCGATCGGCGAGGCGGCCGGCGTCCCCACGTTGCGCATCCAGGGAGACCTGACCGAGAGCGACCAGATCGACCGGGTTGTCGGCGAGGCGGAGGAGGGGCTGGGGCCGATCGACATCCTGGTCCACAACGCCGGCGGCGACATCGCCGCGGCAGGTGGCAAGCCGGATCCCAACGACGCGATCTTTATCAAGGAAGTCGACATAAAGGCGGTGCTCGACCGCAACTTGCTGAGCACCATTCTCGTCTGCCAGCGGGCGGCCCGGTCGATGATGGAGCGCCGCAGCGGCCGGATCATCACGATCTCCTCGATCGCCGCCTTCGACGGCCGCGACAATACCTGCATCTACGGTACGGCCAAGGCCGGCGTGGTACATTACACCCGCTGCCTGGCCGCGCAGCTGCGGCCCTACGACGTCACTGCCAACAGCCTGGCGCCGGGCGACACCCGCACCGGTCGCTACCTGGGCAGCCGCAAGGTCGACGAGACCAAGCTGGTCACCGAGGGGACGCTCGACCGCATCGGCATGGTAGACGAGGTTACCCGCGTCATCGAGTTCTTCGCCGGGCCGCTGGGGGCCTTCGTGACGGGGCAGGCCCTGCGGGTGGACGGCGGCAGCCAGCTCTTCGCTAGCTGAGCCACCTCCCCACAGAATCGGCTTGAAGAGCCGCTCTCCGTTTTCCTCGGGTAGGTGTCGAAGGTTACCGGGGACTCGGCCTACCTGGGGAGGGACGGCTATCGGCGCCTGCTACAGTTCGCCGAGTCCGGGCAGCCGTTGCCGGAGCGCGTCGTCCGCCTGCTGTTGCCGGTCTGCTGCATCTCCACAACGTCCTTCTGGCGGTTGATCGAACGCACCATCGACGTCGAAAAGATCGCCCGATCCAGCGTCGGGCTGAAAATCGCCGCGACCGAATGCGGCGACTTCATGCGCGATATTTTCACAGCAACGCCAAATCCAGCTCTTCATCGGCATCGATTTTCAGTTTCTGATCATCGCACCGGAGGGGGACGATTCTTCCGGACGTGGGAAGGAGCGGTCGGGGAGCGGAAAAATCTGCCGATATTATATTGAAAGTGCTTGACGGTCGGGTGGCTGCGCACTGGTGCAATAGTTGCTTGACCGGCCCATGGTTCAGGGAAGAATGACCCCATTGACCACGAATAGAGCAGCTGATCCGGGGATCGCGGCGGTGCGCAGACGGTGCTACCGTGAGCTGACGCTTGGGCAGGTACCGAGAATTCTCTCCGCGGCAGACCGGAATCCGCACTCGCCGACCTACGGCTGCCTGGACCGTGCCTTCTGGCACTACCGGACCATGACCGACTACGCAGCGCCCATCCATCAGGAAGGCGTGCTGAGTTTGGTCATGACCCGGCAGCAGGAGGACGGGGAGAATCCCTATTTCGGCTCTGATGATCTGCTGGCGGTGGCCGCAGCGGGCCTGCGGTACTGGTGCCGAATGCAGCGGCCGGATGGATCCTTTGACGAGTTCTATCCCTGGGAACGGAGTTTCGTCGCCACCGCATTCACCAGCTACGCTGTCTCCGAGTCGGCGTGGAGACTGGGGGAAGAGTTGGGGGTGGAGGTTCGGGGGGAGGTCGTCGATGCGCTTCGGAAAGCCTGTGACTGGCTCGACCGGCACCGGGACGTCGTTGTCGTCAATCATACTGCTGGTGCCATCGCCGCCATGTACAACGCCTTCCTGCTGACGCAGGACCGGTCCCTGTTAGGCCAAAGGGAGCGCAAGATCGAAGATCTGCTGGCGCACCAGCACGAAGAGGGATGGTTCTACGAATACGGAGGCGCCGATCCAGCCTATCTGAGCCTCGCGATAGACTATCTGGCCAAGGACTTCCGCCATTCGCGCGATGGGCGGTTGGGACGGTGCATCGACAAGGCCCTGACGTTCATGGTCAACTTCATGCACCCTGACGGCAGCTACGGTGGCGAATACGGCAGCAGGAACGCCAAGTACCTGATGCCGCACGCTCTCGAATTGTTGGCGCGGGAAACGCCTGAGGCCGCCTATCTGCTTGGCGCCCACCACCGTGGACTGGCCGCGGGCAACATCGTTGCGCCCGCGGTGATGGATGATCGGTATGGTGCCTTCTTCACCAACAAGTACGCCGAGGCATGGGCGGCATGCGACCACGACCTGGGCCACGTGCCCGAAGAGTTCGAACGTGGTGGCACGAGGCATTTTCCCGGCGCCGGACTGCTCGTGCGCCGCGACGCGGAGTCCTGTGCGGTCGTGGGCATTAGCAAGCACGGCGTGCTCAAGGCCTTTTCGGTCGGCGACGGAGCCCGGCTGCTGTTCAGTGACGCCGGTTACTTCGCTCGGTTCGATCGGGGCCGGATGGGCACGAGCCAGTGGCTGGATCGCGGGGTCGATGCCACGGTCGAAAGCAGACCAGACGCTGGGACCCGAATAAGCCTTAGTTGTCAGATGAAAGAATCCGACACCTCGTTGCCGATGCGGCAGTACCTGGTGCCCTTCCGTCTCTTTCTTAAGCTGTTCGGCCGCTCGGGGTTTCTCATGGATCTGTTCAGCAGGAGAGTCAAGCAGAGGATGATCGGCGTCCGGCGGTCGCTGCCGCTGCGGCTCGACCGCGTGATCGCGATCGAGACCAAGGCGCTGAAGATCACCGACCGCATTCAGCACGCCGGGGGGGTGCGACTCGAGACTCTGGGCCGTTGCCGCGACGCCGCCGCCCTGCACGTGGCGTCCTCGCGGTATCACCAACGCGGCGAGCTCGATGTCGCCGGCGCCTGGCAGGTGTCCAAAGAAGAGATCGACTCACTGAACGCGGGATGCACGCTCCAGGTGGAGACCAAGGTGGCCTTGGGGGTGGTTCCGGACCAGGCCGTTGTGCGCGTCGAAACGAAGCTGTTGTAGAGGAGGCCAGAAACGTGTCTGACCACGCCCGCTCCCGGCGCTACAGCCGGCGGCACCCGTTCGACTGTTCGCTAACCACGACGCTCAAGTCGGTCCACGTCCTCCGTTATCTCGAGCCGCGGGCAGAGGAGACGGTGCTCGACGTCGGCTGTGGCCTCGGCTTCTTCCTGAACAGACTCGCAGGCCGCGGCCTGCGCGGGTTCGGCCTGGATTTCTCCGCCAAATCGCTGGGGCTGGCGCGGCAGATAGTCGACTGCAGCCTGGCCCAGGGAGACGCCCAGTGCCTGCCGTACCGCGACGACAGCTTCGACAAGATCATCTTCACCGATGTCCTTGAGCACGTGTTCGATGACCGCCAGACGTTGCGAGAAGTGGCCCGCATCGGGCGGGACGGCGCCAAAGTGGCCCTGGTAACGCCGGGCACCCGGGGCGCGCTCGCCCGAACCAGCTGGCGCAAGCTGTTCCACGACGAGGCAGGCACACCGGAATTCGACGAGCGGCCTGGTTACGTCCCGGAGGAGTTGCGCCGGCTGATGGAAGCCAATGGAATCCGGGTGGTGCGGATGCGGCAGACGTTGATTTTCGTTGGCGAATTTCTGCTGCAGGCGACGAAGAAGTACCTGAAGATGAAGAAGCTCCACTACCAGACCCAGGGCGACATAGTCAACATCACCGACAGCGGGTCCTATCGGATCTACCGGCGTTTCGTCTTCCCTCTCTTCTGGGGCCTGGCTCGCCTGGAGGATATGCTGCTCGGACGGGTCGCCAACGGGCACAGTCTGATTGCCCTCGGTGTGGTCGACAAATCGCTTCTCGGCGACGAGGAGGTGTCCGAGGAGGCATTTCGGCAGCCGCTGGCGGCGGCGGTTTCCTGACATGACGGCAGCGGTGGAGCGCGACTCGATACGGACGGAGCCGGCGGACCTGGTGGCCGGCAACGTGTACGACAAGTACCACACCGCCAACCCGATCGCCCGGCATCTGATGAGCGGGTTCCTGGGGGCGTTTGATCGCCTCCTGCAGCTCGATGAGGGCGAGCGCCTGCTCGAGGTCGGCTGTGGCGAGGGCTACCTGATGCGTCGCATCTCTGACTCGTTCCCCTCCGCGCACCGCGCCGGGTGCGATCTCTCCTTCGAGATCGTCGCGGGGGCGAGCCGGCAAGGATGTCCGCAAGTGCCGTTTCTGCAGGCCTCGGTCTACCAACTGCCCTGGCCGGACCAAAGCTGGGATGTGGTGGTGGCCTGCGAGGTTCTTGAGCACCTCGACGAGCCGGAACAGGCATTGCGCGAGATGAACCGGGTCTGCCGCCGGGGCTGCCTGGTGAGCGTGCCGCGGGAGCCGCTCTGGAGCCTCGCCAACCTGGGGCGCCTCCGCTACCTGGGGCGTCTAGGGAATACGCCGGGACATGTGCAGCGCTGGAGCTCGGCCCGTTTTACCGAATTGGTCGGCCGCTACTTCAGGGTCGAGCAGGTGCTGCAGCCGTTCCCCTGGACGATGATCTGGAGCACGAAGAAGTGATCGAGAGAGAACGTTTTCACCTGGAGCCTGTGCGATGAAGTTCGAGCTGTCCTCCACATACAACCGGGTAAAGGCATCCTACGGCAAGGTGGCCAAGTCGCTGCACCCGCAACTGACCCTGCCGCCGCTGAGGATAACCTTCGAGGTACCCTACCGCTGCAACCTGAGCTGCCCCTTCTGTTTCCAGGAGGTTGCCCGCCTGCAGTCTCCGGAGTTCAAGAAGAACTACGAACTGTCGGCTGAGGAGATCCTCGATGTTGTCGACACGCTGCCGCGGCAGACGCTTATCACCTTCAACGGGGGTGAAGTGTTTGTCCGCAAGGACTTCCCGGATCTGCTGAGAGCCGTGACCGCGCGGGGCAGGCGCTTCAATATCGTAACCAACGGAACGCTGCTCAACGACGAGCGCAACGAGCTCCTCGTCGACGAGACGCAGGCGCTGAGCATCGGCGTTTCAATCGATGGAATCGGTGCGACCCACGACCACATCCGTCAGCGCAAGGGCGCATTCGATATCACCGTCGGCGGCCTGAGGGCACTGGCCGAGTACCGCAATCAACGCGGTCGGCGCCTGCCGGTAATCGATCTGAAAACGGTGATCACCAACGACAACATGGAGCAGCTGGTTGATATCTACCAGCTCGCCCGTGACATCGGCACCGACTACGTCACCTATTCCTGCCTGCGCAACTCGGAGCTGCTCTTCGCCCTGCCCTGCCATCACTCCATGGACGATCAGGTCTACGAGCAGTATCCGCCGCCGTTCGCCGAGCCCTTCGATCTCGATCTGCTGGAGGCGCAGCTGACCGAGGTCTTCCGGCTGGCGGAAGAAGGAGGACCTGCCCTGCGGTTCTATCCGGACTACGAGGAGATCGGCGGGATCCTCAGGTATTATGCCAACCAGGGCGAGCTGGAGGACTACGAAGACTGCCGGGCTCCGTGGACGAACATTCGCGTGGCGCCGAACGGGGACATCTACCCCTGTCTGGCATACAAGATGGGCAACATCCGCGATGGATCCCTGCGCTCGGTCTGGAGGGGTGAAAACATGAACCGGTTCCGCAGCGAGCTGCAGGGGAAGCTCATGCCGGCCTGTCTCGGTTGCTGCTTCCTGAAGGCCAAACCAGGCCTCGAGTGCGATCGCGAGGCGGCCGCGGCCGTCCAGGCAGGCGAGCTGTTGAGCGTGGAGCCATAGACGGGCGAAGCCGCCGGCGTCGATCCCTGAGCTAAGCTGGCACGTCGTCCGCGCGGCGGAGTGACGGCGGCGTGCCGAGCAGTCCCAGCGGTGTTATGAGCCCGGCCAGGACTGCAAAAGACCAGACAGCCGGCGCGTAGCTGCCGGACAGGTCGAAGGTCAACCCCAGAACGAACGGACCGAAGCTGGAGGCGCCCACCATGATCGTGGTCCCGGCGCCCAGGATCTTGCCCAGGTGACGGCGCCCGAAGTAGCGCACCAGCAGCGGCTCGCTCACCGCGATGTTCACCCCCGTTCCCATGCCCATCACGCCGCCGGTCAACTGTGGCAGCCATGTCGACGGTGCCTCGTGCAGGAGGATCAGCGAGGAGCAGAGGAGGCCGGCCGAGAGGCAGAGTAGCAGGTTCAACGGCGCGCGGTCGGCGAGGACGCCGGCGACCAGGCGGGACGCGGCCGCCCCCCCGGCGTAGAACGAGAACATCGTGGCGGCGGCGGTCTCGGGCAGACCGTGGCTACCGAACAGCGGCACGGCGTGGAAGTGAACGCCGGTGCCCATCATCGACCACGAGGCGGCGATCGCGGCGTAGATCCAGTAGGCGCGGGTGCGCAGGGCCTGGGAAAGGGTGAAGGTCCGGTCGGGGGCTGTGTCTTCGGCGGCAACCGCGGCCGGTCCCGGCCCGCCGTCGCGCTCCTGGCCGATCTCTTCCGGCCGGTTCCGAAACAGGAGAGCCAGCAACGGCAGCATCAGGGCCCAGACTGCCAGACCAAGCAGGACATAGGTCCAGCGCCAGCCGTACTGGTTGATGAGCCAGAGGTTGAGGGCGGGACCCAGGCCCATCGACAGGGCTAGGCCCAGGTTGTTGAGCCCGCCGACGGTGCCGAGCCGCCGGTGGAACCACATCGCCAGGGTGCCTCCGGCCAGCAGTCCCATGGCGCCCTGCCCGAACATCCGCAGGAACAGGAACGCGAGGAAGATGGTAATCAGGCCCGAGCTTCGGGACATGCCGATGCAGGTGATTCCGAAGAGAATAACGACGACCGTTAGGGTCCGCCGCGCGCCGAAGCGATCCATCATGCCTCCCACGGCGGTCATCGGAATCGACGCGAGCAGTGTGCCCAGCATGTAGGCGCCGCTAAGCTCGCTGGCCGAGAGGCCGAGGGAGGCGCGCAGGTAGGGGTAGAACACCGAGATGCCGAAGGTCTGTCCCGGCATGGTCGCTACTAGCGTCAGCAGGACGACCGGCATCATGACCCAGCCGTAGAAGAAGGGCAGGCGGGCGGCGAGGTGGTTAGGTGACACGGCGTGCTGTGAATCCGGAGATTGGTGCGGGGGCGGGTTTCAAAGTACACTGCCTCCCACAACGGGCAACCCGGTCAACTCAATATTGGTAGTGGAGCAGCGAAACATGGCGAGGATGAGGGCGAGTGAAGGGCTGATCAGGTCGTTGGAGACGCATGGCGTGGAGGTGATCTTCGGAATCATCTCCAGCCACACCATGGAGATATTCGACGCTCTCCACGATCACACGGACAGGATTCGCTTCGTCAGCGCCCGCCACGAACATGCCGCCGCGATGATGGCGGACGGCTACGCCCGGGCGACCGGCCGGCCCGGAGTCTGCCTCACCAGCAGCGGCCCCGGGGCGGCCAATGCGATGGGCGGCCTGGGCGAAGCCTATTTCGCTTCCTCTCCCGTACTGCATATCACGAGCACGGCCGAAGAAACGTTGTACGAGCGCAAGCTCGGAACGATCCACGAGACCAAGGACCAGTTGGCGATGCTCGACACCGTATCGCAGGAGAGCTATCACGTCAGCAAGCCGGAGACGATTCCGGCGCGGGTGGCCGAAGCGTTCGAGCGGTTCCAGACCCGGCGCCCGCGGCCGTTCTCGATTGAGATCCCGGTGGACGTGCAGGGGCAGGAAGTGGAGATCGAGATCCCGTCGCCGGCCCGCGCCGAGGCGCTGGCCGGCGACGCCCGCCACCTCGCTGCCGCGGCGTCCGCCCTGACGGCTGGCGGCAGGGCCGGGGTGCTGGCCGGTACCGGCGTGCACCGTTCGGGGGCGCACGAAGAGCTGAGACAGCTAGTGGAGCGCCTCTCCCTTCCCGTCTTCACCACTGCCAACGGTAAGGGGGCCATCGACGAGGACCACCCGTTGTGCCTGGGCATGTACGGCGGGGAATACAACTTCCCGCCTGGAGGGTTGCCGGATCCGCGCCAGGCTTTCATCGAGTCGCTGGATCTGTTGCTGGTGGTCGGGTCGAGCCTGTCCTACTTCCGCGCCAAGTCGCAGGGGCTCGAGCAGCCGCAGCAGCTGATCCACGTCGACATTGACCGGGATGCCATGGACAGGTGGTACGAGGCGTCCGTGCCGCTGGTGGGTGATGCGCGGGTCGTGCTCGGCCAACTCAACGCCGCGCTCGGTAGAGCCGGGGCGATGGAACAGACGCAGTTCGGGCTGGCGCTGGAAGTTGCGGAGGCACGGGATCGGATCGCCGCGTACAAGTGTGAGACCATGCCAGGCGAGACCCGGACGATGGAGGCGATCCGGTCTGTGGTCGACCGCGACGCGATTTTCGTCGGCGACGTCAGCATCTGTAACCATCGCGGCACTAATTACTGTCTCGAGAGCTACGGCGGCCGCAATTACATGACTCCGGCGTGGGGTGGACTGGGTTTCGCCCTGCCGGCCGCGGTCGGGGCCAAGGCCGGGTTGCCCGACCGCCAGGTAATCGCCATCGCCGGGGACGGCGGTTTCCAGTTCAACATCCAGGAACTTGGGAGCTGCGCGCAGTACGGGATCAGTCCTGTTTTCGTGGTGTTCAACGACAGTGCGTGGGGGTTGCTGCGGCAGTTTCAGCGGGAGCGTGGGGGGCGGTATATCGCGAGTGAACTGGTGAATCCGGATTTTGTGGGGGTAGCCGAGTCGTCTGGGATCTTGGGGGTGCGTGTTGATTCTGTTGATGGGCTTGTTGGGGCTTTAGGGGAGGCGCTGAGGAGTGAGGTGGCGACGCTGATCGAGGTAGAGACACCTGAGGGGTTTGCGGCGTTCGGGTGCTGAGCTTGGGAGGAGTGCTAACCGAGGGAGGGTGCCCTTTTCTGGAGGAAACATCCGGTGGGGGAAGATGCCACCCGACAGAAGGGTGGACTGACCTGGAGGCGGGGCCTACCGCAACTCGATCCTGTCTGAGCTCGGCAAACCATTCGGGCGTGACTGTCTGGGCCAGCCGGCTTAGCGTCTGAACCAGATCTTCAGGGCGGTGCCGCCCATGAGCATCGCGCGGTCCTCGTCCGAGATGTCGGGGAGGTGGTGCTGAGGGAGCTCTACCAGCTTGGCGTAGGTGGGCTCAGGGACGATCCAGGGGAAGTCGGTGCACCACATCATTCGGGCGGCGCCGTATGCCTGGTGGATCTGCTGGACCATTTGTTTCATGTCGCCGTAGGGCCAGGGAACTTTGGAGAAGGCGTATTCGCCGGAGATTTTGATGTAGATGTTCTGGTGTTGGCCGAGGCCGAGGATGCGAGGGTAGTTGTCAGGGGGAAGTGGTTCGTCGGCGAATCGCGGCCGGTTCCAGGGATCGGGGGTGAAGCGGGTGGTCGGCATCATTCCCAGGTGGTCGAGCGAGAAGCTGATGCCGGGGAAGGCGGGGGCTACCATCTCCAGGATCGGCAGGTTATTTCCGCTCCCGTAGAGGTTGATGTTGAGGCCGAGCTCGTCGACAGTCTGAAGCAGGGTGCAGGTGTCGAGCTCCTCGACGCTGGCGGCATTCGGGTTGCCCAGGCTCCCCAGGCGGATGCCTTCGATCCCGGTGGCGTCCACGAGCTCGCGCAGGCGGGCGGGCGGGTCGGGGGCGCCCAGGTCGATCAGGCCGGTGGCGGTGAAGCGGTCGGGCCAGGTGCGGACGCAATGGGTGACGTACTTGTGGTGCTCCAGGGCGGTGCCGCCCATGTCGATGAGAACGGCCCGGTCGATGCCGTTGGCGTCCATCTCCTGCAGCAGCTGTTCGGCGGTGCCTTCGCGGTCGGCTGGAGCCAGGCCACTGACCTGGCGGGGGAACTCGTCGCTGAGCCTGGTCAGCACGTGGACGTGCACGTCTACCTTGTCCATTGTTTCCTCCAGGGCGGCCGCTTGCGGACCGCGTCGTGGGTTTACCCGGCCCGTGGGACGCCGGTTTCCTCGAATAGCTCGTGCAGCTCCTGCAGCAGGGCCTGGCTGGGACGGCGCGCCGGGGGGCGTGGTGGTCCGGCGGCGATGCCGGCCTCCTCCATCGCCGCCTTGATGAAGGGCCCCTCGCCCTCGGTCTCGGCCACGACCTTTTGCACCCACTTCGCCCACTTCCACTTGAACCGCGCCAGGACCGGGATGACACCTTCGTAATTCCTGCTCTGGAGCAGCTGCCAGATCTCCAACGGGTATTCCGGCCAGAAGTTGCTCAGGTGCGTGATGAAGCCCACGGCCCCCATCATGTTGGCCCAGACGTGCTGCCCGAGGTTGTCGATGACCGCGAGCTTGTCGGCGAACAGGTGCAGCCCCTCCGTGTAGGTCCGCATGTCGGGCGAGCTCCACTTTAGTGCCACCACGTTCTCCAAGGTGGCCAGCCGCGCTACGGTCTCGGCGTTCATGCTCAGAGTGTTCCACCAGTTGTTGTAGATCATGATCGGCAGGTCGCTGCCCTCGGAGGCGGCCTTGAACAGATCGTAGATGTCGTCGTCCGGAGGGCCGTAATAGTAGGGGGCGGAGAGCTGGCCCAGCTCAGCGCCGACCTCCCGGGCGTAACGGGCCAACTCGACCACCTCGCGGGTGCCGTTGAACTGGATGCTGGTGGCGACGGGCACCTCGCCGCCGGCCGCTTCGACGCTGGCCCGGGTCACCTCCTTGCGCTCCTGCATCGACATCATCGGAAACTCACCGCCGGCGGCAGCGACCAGCAGCACGCCCTGGCCCCGCCGGACTCCGCGGTCGATCATGAGCCGGATGTTGACGCGGAGGGCGTCGATGTCGAGCGCGTGATCCTCGGTGAACGGAGTTGCGACCGAGATCATCGGGCCGCGGAACGTCGCCTTCGCTTCTTCAATTCTCATTGTCAGCTATCCTCGGGATGGTTAGGAGATCTCGTTGCGGGTGCGGCGGGCGCCGGCTGCAGGAGTTGATCATCAAGTGCAACTGCTGCCCTGTGCGCTTGAGGATGGGCATCTCTCTGCCTTGTCGTCAGGCGCCGGCTACGAACGGCGTGCGCTGGAAATCCATGAGGAGCTCTGGACCGTCATCGGTGACGTGGCACAGGTCGCCTAGAGGAACGAACATCTTGCCGCCGGGCAGGCCGAACACCGAGTGGATGACTGCGGTAGTGCCGGCCTGCCACCGGGTCTGATTCGCGTCGTTCAGAGGCACCGGCTGCTCGCTGTAGTCCAATCCCATGCCGTGGCCGATGCGCCCGCCCTGCAGCTCTAGTCCGTTCGCCTCGGCGTTTTCCCTGACCGTCCTGCCCATCGCGGCGATCGGCTCTCCAGGCACCATAAGTTCGAGGGCCCTGTCCTGCGCATCGCGGGTAATACGGCAGAGCTCGTTCAGCTCGGGACAGGACTTGCCGAGCGACCCGGTGCGCTGGCCGTGGCACCAGTATCCCTTGTATACGACGTACGAGCAGCTGGCCATCAGGTCTCCGTGCTCGAGAACGCGCTCGTGCGGCTTGAGGTCGAGCCGCACGCGGTTCCAGTCGGGAGCGGGACCCGAGGCCATCCAGTACATGGCATGGTCGGCTCCCTCGCGACGCACCACCCGCTCCATCTCAGCGACGATCTCGATGCCGCGCATGCCCGGCCTCGCAACTTCGAGCATGGTGCGGTAGCCGAGATCGCTCAGCTCGGCGGCGCGGCGCATCAGCGCCACTTCCTCGGATGTTTTCACCGCGCGCAGCTGGGCGACGATGTCTTCCACCAGCACGAGATGCTCGCCGAGGCCGGCGGCGAGCGCCTCGAAGAAGGGGACCGGCATTACCTCGATTCCGACGACGCCAACCCGCTGCGTTGTGATGCCGTTGGCGGCGATGATTTCCAGCGCCTGGCCGGCGAAGTCGGTGGCGCCGGAGCTATCCTTGCGGTGGCTGGCAACGGCATTGGGATCGACGGCGGCGGCCAGGCGCATTTCTGTGAACGGGGAGACCTCGGCGGCCTGCTCGAACATGAAGTCCATGCCGGCGAGCAGCAGGACGGCCTCGCCCTGCTGCGGCACGACGACGACGCTGTCGACGATGCGGTCGCAGTTGCCCCAACCGGATAGCCAGGCGACGTGGCCGGTCTGCCCCCACTTGTGCTCGTGGGCCGGAGAATAGACCATGAGCGCTCCCAGCTCCCGCTCGACCAAGAACTCCTGAATGCGTTGGCGGCGAGCGGTGAACTGTCCCGGCGGAATCGGCTGGCTCTGCATGAAGGTCTCCTGGCGAATGTCAGCCGGCATCAGGCGCGGCGGGATCCGACCTCGCGGTCCACTGGTAGGCCGCTGCGGAGTTGCGCCAGAAGAACCGGTCTCGCGCCGCGGGCCCCCGGGCGGTGAAATAGGCATCGACGATGTCGAAGGCGCTGGCGTAGTCGCTTACCTCTTCGATCTGCGGCCAGTTGCTGGCGAAGATCAGCCGCTCCTCTCCGAAGGCCTCCCAGAGAATGTCGATGACGGGGGTGTAGAACGCCGGGTCGCAGGGTGCCGGAGGCTCGTCAGCCACCTGCTGCACCAGGCCGGAGACCTTGCAGTAGACGTTGGCGGCGGATGCCATGATATGTATTGCCGCCGCCCAGTCGGGATTCGGCTCGCCGCCGGTAATGGGGCGGCCCTGGCAGATGTGATTGAGGATGATCCGAAGCTCGGGCAGCTGCCGCGTCAGTGCGACGACCGGCTTGAAGTCCTGGTGGTGAACGTGGAGATCGAGGCTGCGGTCGACATTCAGCAGGGCCTGGAGGTTGCGCAGGAACTGCCCGTCCTCGACAGCGTCGGCCGTCAGCTCGTGGATGCGCAACCCGCGAAACAGAGGATCGGCGGCGCACTCGGCCAGCTCGTCGGCAAACCGCTTGCTCCGCGGGTCGAGGCTGGCGACCATGCCGAGAATGTAGGGGTCGGCGGCGGCGAGCTCCAGAATCCAGCGGTTCTCCGCCTGCCCGCCCAAGGTCTCGGCGTGAACCACGCCGGTGACTCCGTGCGGCGCGGCGATATCCCGAAAGACGGGTGGCAGCTCGTTGCGGAAGATCGGTGCCTGGTGGTCGGAGTCGCCGAAGTGTACGTGCGAGTCGACGATCATCTACGGGCGGTCGATTGGGGAGAATCGGGCTGGCAATATGGAGCGGCGGGTGCGGGGCGTCAAGAAACCAGCTACAGGTCGATCGCGTGGCTGCCGGGGTCGACTGAACCGGGTCACCCGTTGTCCGGTCGAGGTGTCTGCGGCAACTGGCTACGGCACTGCCTGGCCGGCCATGATCCCGGTACAGACTTCGTCGTCGACCGCAACCTGGCCGTTGACGAGGACGTAGGGGATACCTACCGGGTACTGCTTCGGGTCGTCGTAGGTGGCGGTGTCGATCACCCGGTCCGGATCGAACACCACGACGTCGGCGAAGTAGCCTCTTTCGAGGCGCCCCCGCCTAGTGATGCCGTAACGCCGGGCCGGGTTCTCGGTCATGCGATGAATCATGGTCTCGAGCATCATTACGTCCGGGAACTGTCGCCGCAGGCGCCCGAGAAAGCGGGGGAAGGCACCGAAGCAACGGGGATGGGGCATGCTGCCGGCTGGCGTGATATCGCTGCAGGCGTTGTAATCGGGGCGGGCGAGCAGCTCCAGGCAGTCGCGGCTGACCTGATGGAACAGCCGGTTGCTCGCCGGTGGTGCCTGCAGGTAGCCAACCCCTAACTCTGTTTCCAGCAGCAGCTCGCACAGCGTCTCGCCGTCGGTCCGATGACGCTCGGCGGCGATGTCGGGCAGGCTCATGCCCTCCAGCTCGGGGCAGCCCTTGGCGTAGGTGAGGACGTAGTCGCTCAGGCCTCTGGCATCCAGTGTGGTGGCGATTCGACCGCGGTCTGAAGCGTCGCGCAGACGTTCCAGGATGGCATCGGGCCCCCCTTCCTGAGCCCAGCCGGGGAGGATGGAAACCGGTATGCTGCTGCCACATGGGTAGGGGTAGACGTCGAGGCTGACGTCGACGCCGTCGGCTGCGGCCGCGTCAATGGCGGCCATCAGCTCATCGGTGCGGCCGGCGTTCAGGGCGTTGGTGCGGAAGTGGGCGAAGTGCACCTTGACGCCGGTTTCCCGGCCGATCTGAAGTCCTTCCTCGACGCCGTCTTTGCGGTAGGCGCGATCAAGCTCGGCACGCCGGGGCTCGACCAGGTAGATTCGGTCGGCGGCCGCCACGGTCCGACATAGCTCGGCGAATTCCGCGGTCGTGCCCCAGGGACTGGGGTAATAGCTGCCTCCCGTAGAGAAGCCGACGGCCCCCTCCTCGAGGCCCCGGGCGATCATGCTCCTGGCCTTCGCCAGATCATCTGCCTGCAGAGGCAGGTCGCGGAAGCCAACGGTCTCGAGTCGGATTGCGCTGTGGGGGAGGAGGTAGGCGGTGTTGATCGACACCTTGCGGTGGTAGTGACTGCGGAAGGCGGCGATGGAATCCATCGGCAGCCCCTCCACCGGATCGCCGAGCAGGCCGGCCAGCCAGCGCCTGTACATGGTGTAATTGGCCGGCGACAGCGGGGCGAAGGACATGCCGTCCAGACCCATCACCTCGGTGGTGATGCCCTGGCGCAGGCCGCAGGCATGCTGCGGATCGACCAGCAGATCGCCTTCGGAATGGGTGTGGGTGTCGACGAAGCCCGGGGCTACGGCGAGACCGGTGGCATCGATTGTGCGGGTGGCGGCCGCCGCGGACAGATCGTCGATCGCCGCGATCTGCTCGCCGCTGATGCCGAGGTCAGCGCGCCGGCCGGGCGCGCCGGTGCCGTCGTAAACAGTTCCGCCACTGATCAGGATGTCGAACATGGCTCGCCCTTCCGCCCTGCCGGGCTGTTTCCCTCCGCCTGCTGGAAGGGTGGTCCCGTCCTCACGCGCTGCCGGCCAGGATCGGATGCAGCGGATGGTCCCAGGGGCCGCCCTGGGGCATCTCTGCCGCCGCTCCGGCCGCATTGTGGGTGCCGGTGAAGGTGACGTAGTCGGGAATGTAGATGATTGCGAACGCCCGGCGCGGCTGATCGGTCTGGTTGGGGCCGGCGTGGTGGAAGGTACAGCCGTGGTGAAAGGTTACGCCGCCGGCGGGGAGCTCGACGGTGACAGGATCGGGTACTTCGTAGCCCCGTTCCAGCATCTTGTCGACGAGGCTGTCCCCTTCCTCCGCCAACTTGATGGGGTCCTGGCGGCCGAACCGGTGGGAGCCGGGCACGAAATGGAGGCAGCCGTTCTCCACGGTGACTCTGTCGACGGCGATCCAGGCGGACAGGGAGCCGACCGGATCCATCGGCCAGTAGGGCGCATCCTGGTGCCAGTTGGTGGCGCGGCTGTCGCGACCGGGGGGTTTGACCATGGCGTGGTGGTGGTAGACGCGCACGTGCCGGCACTCCGACAGCCGTCGGGCCGACTCGGCCAGGGTGCGATGGAAGGTGTAGGCTTTGACAGCCGGATAGTCGGTCCAGAGGTTGACCAGCTGGTTGAAGACCAGATCGGACTCCTTGCTGACGCGGCCACCATCCGGGGAGTTCACGATCCGGTCTCTTTTTGCGGCAACGGCCTGGTCGATGGCCTTTTGGAGCCCGCCGATTTCCTCGGAGCAGAAGAACTCGGGGTACCGGATGTAGCCGTTTTCCCGGAAGAAGTCCACGT
>CAYWBJ010000257.1:0-5588 GCA_964456165.1 uncultured Gemmatimonadaceae bacterium
CCGACGCATTCGAAATGCTGGAGAAGGAGCGACCCGAAATCGTCGGGATCGCTACCTACACCAAGGGCCGCGCCTACCTGACCTGCTGTGCCGTCGAGAACGGCGCCAGAGGCATCATCACCGAGAAGCCCATCGCGATCACGCTCGAGGAAGCCGACCGCATGGTCGGCAGCTGCGCCGACGCCGGTGTACCACTTTGCGTAGGCGCCATCTCGACCAGCCATCCTTCCCTGGCGCAAGTGAAGGAGCTGGTCGCCGCCGGGGCCATCGGCCAGGTGGTTTCGATGGAGGCGTCGTCCAACACCAACATGTCGCAGCACCAGAACTGGGCCTACTTCGTCGAGGACAGGCCGGCCTGGGTGGTCGGCTTAGGCGACGAACCGCCGCGTGAGAGCGGCAGCGGCGAGTTCCGCGGCCAGGGCATGATGGTGACCGAGGCCGAGCAGGTAATTTTCTTCCGCAGGAACGCACCGATCCTGCGCCTGACCGGGACCGCCGGCGAGATCATGCACCAGGGAGCCTACGATCCATGGCGTCTGTGGCAGACCGTGGAAACGGCTGCCGGGGAGAAGACAGTCGAGGTGCCCTGGCCCGATCCCCAGATGCAGCGGCTGGGTGGCGCCGTATTCGGATTGGCCGACGTGATCGACTGCATCGAAGGCCGCATGCAGGAACCCAAGAATTCGGGACGGAGCGTCGCCCTGGCCTTCGAGGTCGAGCTCGCTATGAAACAGTCGGCGGCGCAGGACGGTGCCCGCATCGAGCTGCCGCTCGCCGACCGCACGATCGCGATGGAGTACGACTGGCACCGCTGACACTCACCACGTCGAGGAGATAACGATGGAAAAATGGGTCAACCGCAACGCCGGCTACATCGAGGAGCACGGGCTCACGAGCCGGGAACGCGAAATCCCCACTCCCGACGTCCCGATCGAGCTCGAGGCCGGCGCTGTCTACGCCACGGCAGACCTCCCGGCCATTGAGATCGCACCGGGCGTCCGCGCCTCGGTTTCCTGGGGCCGGGGCACGCTCATGGAGTGGCTGGAGATGGAGCCGGGGGCGCGCTATCCCGAGCAGCGCCAGCCGGGCGAGCTCATCACTGCGGTGCAGGCCGGCTCGGCCGCCTGCACCAGCGACGGCCGCGAGGCAGAGCTGGACGGCAACTCTTTCCTCTACCTGACCGAGGGAATGTCGAGGTCGCTCGTAGCCGGTCCCGACGGGTTCGTTGCCCTGGAGGTGTTCTCGCCGGTTCTGCCCGAACACCTCGCCCTCGCCGGCACCGAGCTGGCGGCCGGCGCCAGGCTGGGCATTCCCGATCAGGGCATCGAACCGAACCTGGAGGCCGGCCGGATCTATGAGTACGCGGAAGTCCCGCGCAAACCGATCATCATGCCCGGCCGGGAAGGCCAGCCCCCCACCGCCCACACCACCCTGATGTGGGGCCGCAACTTCATGCTCAGCTTTATCCGCATGGACGGTGGGTCGACCTTCCCCCACCACTTCCACCCGGAAGATCAGCTTATGCTGGTGGTGAATGGGCAGATGAACGAGGGCATCATCGACGCCTGGCTGCCGATGCGGGACATGGACGTGATCTGGCAGCCCGGCGGGCTGGTCCACGCGGCGGATGTCGCCCCCGGTGGCGTGGACGTCGTCGACGTCTTCTGGCCGGTGCGGCCCGACTACATGGCGATGGTGCAGTAGCTGGTCAGGAAGCGGCAGCCACCGGCGCCAGTTCGGTGGCAGTGGCCCGGAATGCGGCGATGGTGCGGTCGACGTCCTCCTCGGTGTGGACGGCCGAGACCATTCCGCCCGGCCAGCCAAGCAGGTCGACACCGTTCGCGATCATCCCGGTGCGGAGCAGATGGGTCATGCCCGCCGGCACCGTGCTTCTCTTGATCGCCGCCGGCGCCCCTTTTCCCGAGTAGAGATCGTCAGCCGTGACGTCCGGATCGCTGTTCGGCAGGATGTGAAAGCCGGAGAACTCGCCGTAGACGATCCAGTTCAGCCCCAGCTCCCGCACCACCTCATCCATGCCGTCGCGGATCGCTGCCCCGGTCCGGTTGGCGCGCTCGTTGGCATCCGTCGTCGCCACGATCTTCAGGGTCGTCAGTCCAGCCACCGCCGACACCGGGTTGGCATTGTAAGTGCCGGCATGAGCCACCCGCTCGCTGGCCTTCCAGGCCGGGTCGTCAGGCCGCATGCTCATCCCGTCGAGGATGTCCGCACGCCCCACGACCGCGCCTCCAGGCTGACCTCCGGCCAGAATTTTGGCCAGGAACGTCATGTCGGGTGTGATGCCGTAATACGCCTGCGCTCCCCCACGCGAGACGCGGAAGCCGGCGATGACCTCGTCGAAGATCAGCAGTACCCCGTGCTGCTCGGTCACGGCCCTGAGCTGCACCAGGAAATCGCGGGTGGCCGGAATCTTGCCGAAGGTCGCCCCGGTCGGCTCCAGAACCACGGCGGCGATGTCGCGGTCAGCGGCCAGTGCCTCGCTGACCGCGTCGATGTCGTTGGCGGGACAGACCACCTGAGTGTCGGCGATACCGGCGGGCACCCCGCTAGGCAGGGCGACACCGTCGCCGATGACCTGGTCGTGCCAGCCGTGAAAGTGCTCGGCCAGCCTCAGGATCTTGTTCCTGCCCGTGCAGGCCCGCGCAAGCCGGAAGCCGAGCATGCTCGCCTCGGTGCCGGATGCGGTGAAGCGCACTTTCTCGGCCGCGGGCACCATGTCGACGACCTGCTCTGCCCAGGCGACCTCGAGTTCGTGAGAAGCTCCGAAGTGGGTGCCGTTACAGACCTGTTCCGCCACCGCCTCGGCCACCTCCGGATGGCTGTGTCCGAGGAGGAGCGCGCCGTGGCCGCCGAAGTAGTCGACGTACTCGTTGCCATCCACGTCCCATTTCCGCGCGCCAAGGGCGCGTTCGACGAAAATGGGATAGGGCGTCAGGTAACGCGAATCGTGGGTGACGCCGCTCGGGAAGAGGCGAGAGGCGCGCTCGAAGAGCTCGGCGGATCTCGGGGTTTTTTCGCGAAAACCGGATTCTACAGCATTCGCCATGGTGGTCTCCCGGGTTTATGCCGCCAGGGCCTCGTCGATGACCTTCTTCAGCTTGCCCGTCTCCTCAGCCATATCCCAGCCCGCCTCGATTACATCGGGCGCGGCCACGTACTCGACGGTCACCACGCCGTCGTAGCCGTCGGCTTTGAGCTTGTTCATCATCCGCTGGAAATCAATAGCGCCGTTATCGGCGTCGATCTTCACCTCGAACTCGCCCTCCGCCGACTGCTTCACGTGAAAGTGCCGGGCCAGGTCGTGCAGCGGCTCGATCCCCTCGTTGGTGAGCCCGATCTGCACCTGGTGGGCGTAATCGACCGTGCATGCCAGTCCGGGCACCGCGTCGATGAGGTTCCTGGCCTGCTGCGGCTCCAGTGCTATCGAGAAGATGCACGGCTCAATGTTGAGCTGGACGCCATGCTCCTGCGCCTTGCCCACCATCCAGGTAAGCTCTCCCACTGACAGATCGAACGCCTGCTCGTAGCTCTGACCCATCTCCTCGTGCACGTTGCCGGGAATCATCATCACGCTCTCGAACCCGGCCTTACCGGCAATGGCGGCGAACTTCCCGAACAGGTCGCGGCTGCGCGCCCGCTCGCTGTCGCCCGGGTGGTTGATGGCCGTGCCGAAGTCGACGATGAAGAGCTCGGAAATCGCCAGTCCCTTCGACTCGGTGACGCGCCGGATGTTGTCCGCCTCGCCGTCGGTGTCGTCCGGGTTCTCCACCACCTGCTGCGGCACGTAGGCCGTGAAAGTGCTCCAGCCACTGGCGCCGACGTCGACCGTGTCGAAACCGAGGCCCTTAAGAACGTCACACGAATCCTCGAGGTTCATTTCCCCGAAGGCGAAGGTCGATCCCGCCACCGTAATCATCGCTTGCTCCTTTGTCTGACTGAATTTCGGGGAGAGGATAGGGCTGGCCCTGAGGGATGTCAATCAGTTTTCAGGGCCACCGTCGTGGTACTGCACGCCCAGGTCGATCGCTCCTTCCCGCTGCAGCACCAGCAGCAGATCACCCTCGCCAACAGTCACGCTGACCGGGTTGCTGGAGATCTCGTTCGAGATGCCGTCACGGACACCCGGGATCAGGCTCTCGTCCTGCAGCGGGAACCGCAGTCCAGACGTGCGGATGCCGTGTACTGGTCCCATTAGGGGACAGAGCGACAGCTTCATCCCCGGATACCCGGTGAGCGTTATGTGACCTCGTATGAGACGGATATCACAGTGGTCATCGGCCAGGTACAGGTCCACGCGGTCGGCGAACGTCCTGAGCAGGGACAGGTTCCAGAGGATGTGGTCGGTGCGCCTGCCGGTGAAGCCAGCCAGAACCGCCCGTCGCACCCCCAGGCGTAGCGCCTGCTCCAGCACCTTCTGCATGTCGGTCCCGGTGTTGTCGGCATCAACGCGAACCAGCCGGCTCTCAGGCACACGAGCGCGGCCACTGGCCGTCACCGAATCCAGGTCCCCGACGATGTAGTCCGGGGTGTAGCCGTACTCCAGCGCCGTATGCGCGCCGCCGTCGGCGCACAGAAGGAGCGGGCGGTGGCTGACGAGGTGATCGACGCGCGCCCGCGACGGGGGCTCGCCGTTGCCGATCAACAGCGCCTCCGCGGCCCGGCCTAAATGCTGGTGCTCAGGCTGATTCCCCATTGGCGCGGGTCACCATAGCTCTCGTAGAGGGTGGGGGCATAGCTCGGCGGCTCGAGACCGAAGAAGAAGCCGCGCACGCCGTAGCGCTCGTCCAGCAGATTGCGTCCCCACAGCGTTGCCCGCCAGTCGCCCCGTTGATAGGATAGGCTGCCCCCGAGCAACTGGTGCCCCCCCGAACGCTGCTGGTGACTGTCGGAATAGAAGAATCCGGGCGCGACCGTCAGTTCCAGCCGGCCCGAGAGCCCGGAGGGATGGTCGTACCGAGCACTGAGAGCCAGGTTGTACTCCGGCGCGTGGGCGGCAGCCCGGTCTCCCTGGACCAGCGTCCCATCCTCCGTCGGGAAGGAGTACCGATCGATGTGGGTGCTCAGCAGCCCCAGCGTCCCGCGCAGTGCCAGGTTGGGCAATGGCCGATGCCGGTGCTCGAGTTCCAGACCGGTGCCGGTGCCTTCCGCGGCGTTGGCAGTGAAGTAGAAGAAGCTGTTCGGGTCCCCCGGATCCTGCTGTCGTGAGAGGCTGACCTGCTGCTGCGACCGGCGTGCGTGGAAGAGGGTGAGCGCGGTGGTGCTCCTGGCCGTAGACCAGTGTCCCCCGACCTCGAGAGTGGTCATGAACTCGGGGTCGAACGGCCGGTTGATCGCGGCCAGGTATGGATGCTGGTTGATCCCTCCCGGCCGATAGCCCCGAGACAGGGCGCCGTAGACCGAGGCCGTAGACGTGGCGCCGTAGACCAACGCTACCTTGCCGCCGAGCAGCCACTCCTGCGCGTCGAGGACGAGCGGGTCGGGACCAGCGTCGGTTTGGCCCCTGTAGGCGATATCGTAGCGGTCAGCACGGCCGTTGAACGTCACGGACAGGCGCGGCCGCAGAGAGCGGC
>CAYWBJ010000258.1:0-7388 GCA_964456165.1 uncultured Gemmatimonadaceae bacterium
AGGCCAAGGGAGGGAGGACAGACGACGATCAGGAACTCGTACTTGCGCTTCACCGACTTCAGCGACGCGGCCAGCTTCTTCTCGCGGCTCAGAACTGTAGCCATCTCGACCTCGGCACCGGCAAGCCGGATGTGAGCCGGCAGCACGTCGAGGAGCTCGACGTCGACGGAGCAGATGACCGAGGAAACCGTGGCCTCGCCGAGAAGGACTTCGTAAATGGAGCCGTCGAGGCTTTCGCCACCGGCGCCACAGCCGACGGTGGCGTTGGCCTGCGGATCCATGTCGATCAACAGCGTCTTGTGCCCACCCTGGGCCAGACAAGCCGCCAGATTAACGGCCGTTGTCGTCTTCCCAACGCCGCCTTTCTGATTGGCCACAGCTAGCACTCTACCCATCGGCCCGATCTACACTAAGCTGTTGTTTTTATGGAAAAAAAAGGGGACAATAAGGGTCCCATATCAGCGCCCGCGGCTACCTACAGAAGCGAGAGATCCGAATATAGCAAGCGCAAAATTGACGGTCAAGAAAAGCTGTGAGAAAAAGGACAAAAAAAGCGCAGCGGCTGTTTGGATTGGGTGAATCAGGAGATGACGGCGAGCAACGCACCAAGCGCCAGGCCGGTAAGGGCGAACAGGAACAACCCGATGCCGCGGGTCATGCGGCGCAGGCCGCTCGCCCGGGTGGAAGTGGAGATATCGTTCGACGGCATAGCCGGAGCCCTTGCGCGGAACTGCAACACCTGCGGTGCCTCGCGGTGGGAGCCGGCGCCTGGAACCCGTTCACTGCCGTGGCGGAAGGATCTTCCCCGGACGTGCAGCCACACCGGACACCCCCTCGAGAACGTCGTCAGAAACGAGGATGACCCGGCAGGTCGAGCAATCGACGTACCTAGCGCCCAGCCCCGTCACACTTCGGCATAGGAGCGCAGCCAGATGTGCAAGCGGGGGTGTCGGGGTTTGCTGAGCGCCACTTACTTGATCTGCCATACCCGCTCGAGGGTGAGCTTGAAGCAGATGCCGATCTGGTCCAGGGGGAGCGGGCTTTCCTGCCCGAGCCCGAAGTAGAGGCGGAGCACTTCGGCTTCGCGGCGGTTGAGGCCGGTGAGAACCTTGTCCTTGTCTTTCTGCAGGGCGCTCTCGAAAATGTGTTCCTCGGGGGAGGGCTGTCGATCATCCGCAGGGCAGTCCATCAGGCAGATCTCCTCGCCATCCTCGAAATTGGCATCGAGTGAACGGATCGGCTGGTTGTTGATCAGCGTCCGCTCTACCTTTTCTTCGGTGAAACCGAGCTCCTTGGCCACTTTGTTCAGCGAAGGCCGCGTCCCCTCGTGCTGCAGTTCCTCGCAGGTGCGGGTTATCTTGGCCATCATATCGATGCGGTTGACCGGCATGCGGACGGTCGGTTGCTCTATCAGGGGCTGTAGGATCGACTGGCGAATCCACCAGACCGCGTAGGATATGAACTTGTAACCCTTCGTCTCGTCAAATCGTTCGGCCGCAACGAGTAACCCATGTTTCCGGCACTGCTAAGCTCGGCCAAGGATAGGCGGCGATTCTGGTACTCCTTGGCCACCGACACGACGAAGCGCAGATTGGCCTGGACCAGTCCGTTGCGCGCGGCCGCGTCGCCTCGCCGGATGCGCCGGGCGAGCTCGGCCTCCTGCTGGGAAGTAAGCGGGCTCGAGTCCGCGATGTCGGTGAGATAGCTGGCGAGGATCGGATCCCCTGCGCCGCTGCGCCCCCTTTCCCGCCGTTGATGTTGCCACGAACTGCCTGCCTCCTGCTACCTTTCGCTCTCAAGCCATTGTCGCTCCAGGTTGCCGGGAAACACGATCGGTCCTAGTTCGATGATCCGAGCCCGCGAAAAATTCCCGGCCCGCCCTCGTGTTGACAGCCCGGTCCGCCGGCCGCTTTATTGGCCCATCCATCCGTTCATCCGTTGCCGGACACCGGCTCACCTACCTGCAGACTTGCGCAACGATTCCACCACCACCATCGAGCAGATCAAGAACCAGTTGCGCCAGTTCGTCACCGAGCGGGACTGGCACCAGTACCACTTCCCAAAGGACCTGGCAATCGGTCTGAGCATCGAGGCCGCAGAGCTCCTCGAACACTTCCGCTTCCGCAGCAACGAGGAGATCGCCGCCCGTCTCGAGGATCCGGAATTCCTCGAGGAGGTGGGCCACGAGTTGGCCGACGTGCTCTACTTCGTGCTCCTCATGTGCAATAACCTGGGCTTGGACGCCGCCCAAACGCTGGAGCGCAAGATGGCGATCTCCGCCGCCCGGTATCCGGTCGATCGAGCTCGCGGCAAGAATCTCAAGTACACCGAGCTTGACCAATCGGGGTCCCGATGAGCGGGAAGTCTCCCTTTGCCGAGCTGCTGGCGGTGATGGCCCGCCTGCGGGCCGACGACGGCTGCCCCTGGGACCGCGAGCAGGATCACCGCACCCTGAAGCCCTACCTGCTCGAAGAGGCCTACGAGGCGCTCGAGGCCATAGATGCCGGAGACGACGGGGAATTGTGCAAAGAGCTCGGTGACGTCCTGCTGCAGGTGGTCTTCCACGCTCAGATCGCCAGCGAAGAGGGCCGGTTCACGATCGCCGACGTCTGCCGCGCCATCGTCGACAAGCTCGTGCGCCGGCATCCCCACGTCTTCGCCGACGTCGAGGTCGACGGTTCCCAGCAGGTGGTCGACAACTGGGAGCGCATCAAGCAGGCGGAGCGGCGCGAGCAGGCCCGTCCCGCCTCCCGCCTCGAGGGCGTCCCGGCCAGTCTTCCGGCGCTGCTGCGGGCTCAGCGCATACAGAGCAAGGCCTCCCGGGCCGGCTTCGACTGGGACCGGATCGACGGCACGCTGGAAAAGGTCGAGGAAGAGGTCGCCGAGCTGCGGCAGGCCATTGCGGAGGACGATGCCGGCGGACGGGACGAGGAGTTTGGCGACCTCCTGTTCGCGCTGGTCAACTGCGGCCGTTTTCTCGAACTCTGCCCCGAGGACGCTCTGCGCCGGGCCGTGGACAAGTTCGAGCGCCGCTTCCGGGCTCTGGAGACGGCCTTCGCCGAGCGCGGCGAAGCGCTCGAGGAGACCACGCTCGAGGAGATGGACCGCGTCTGGGACCAGGTCAAGCGCGGCGAGAAGGAGTAGTGGGAAGCGCGTCCGGCGCCGCCTGGTTGTTCTCCCGTCCAGCCGACTTGCTCCTGCTCGGGGTCCCAATCTGGGTCACCTGGCTGGTCTGCTTCTCCCTGCCGAATGAGGTGCTGGCGCGCCAGCTGCCGTTGTGGGTCTGGGCAGTGGTGATCGTCGGCATCGACGTCAGTCACGTCTGGAGCACCCTTTTCCGCACCTATCTCGATCCACAGGAGTTCCGCCGGCACCGGCTCCTGCTGCTACGCGCCCCACTGGTGGCGTTCACCATCTTCTTCTGTTTGGCCGGCCTCTCGACACTGTGGTTCTGGCGTGTAATGGCCTACCTGGCCCTCTTCCACTTCGTGCGCCAGCAGTTCGGCTTCTTCGCGCTCTACGCCGCCCGCTTCCGCCGGCGCCAGCGCCATCTTCTAGTGGGTGACAGCGGCATCATCTACCTCGCGACCCTCTACCCGGTCGCGCACTGGCACCTGAGCGGCGAGCGCAACTTCGCCTGGTTCGTCGATGACGACTTCCTCACGGCCTCAGCGCTCCCGCTCGAGCCCCTGCTGACCATTGCCAACGCCGCCTACTGGATCCTCATCGGCTTCTGGTGCTGGGAAGAGATCCGCGGCTGCCGGCGGCAACACCTGCCGCTGCCTACCGGCAAGCTGCTCTGGTTGCTGACCACTGCCGGCACCTGGTACCTGGGCATCGTGCATTTCAACTCCGATATCGCCTTCACCATGACCAACGTGGTCGCCCACGGCCTGCCTTATATCACCCTGGTTGCCTACTACGACCGTCAGAAAAACATGAAGCGGACCGGCATCGCGGCAGGGGACGATGTCGCGGTCGCTTCATCCACCTACCTCTGGACCAGGGTAGGCTTCATGGTCGGCGTGATCCTGCTGCTGGCATTCGGGGAGGAATACCTCTGGGACATGTTGCTGTTCCGGGAGAAAGCGGTCTTGTTCGCGGCTGCCTTCGCCTATCCGGTCGAGGTCCTCAGCACTCCCGCCGCGCAAGCGCTGGCGCTGGCCCTGCTGGCACTGCCGCAAGTCACCCACTACATCGTCGACGGGTTCATCTGGAAGAACGACGAGCGCAATCCCGAGATGCGGGCCCTGCTGGCCTGATCGCGGCCACTCTCTACCGACTGGAGATCGACGTGGACACCTACCTGGACCGACTCTATTTCACCGATGTTAGCAACCGGAAGGTGCGCGTCGTCGACCTCAGCACCGGACTGATCTCGACGGTCGCCGGTAACGGACCGGGGCCCGGGGACGGGGACGGCGGACCAGCGCTCGAGGCCACCTTCTCCACCCACCCGATGCGGGTGACAGCCGACGACGCGGGCAACCTTTTCGTCACCGACGCCCACCAGGACCGGGTCCGTCGCATCGACGCGGTTACCGCCATCATCACCACGTATGCCGGCAACGGGACCGAGGGCTTCTCCGGTG
Source organism: uncultured Gemmatimonadaceae bacterium (assembly GCA_964456165.1). GTDB lineage: Bacteria > Latescibacterota > UBA2968 > UBA8231 > UBA8231 > CAYWBJ01. The sequence goes on from CAYWBJ010000258.1 coordinate 4,593, forward strand.
ACGGCGGACCGGCGCCGGCGGCCGGGCTGGCAGTCCCGCACGCCGCCAGATTCGACAGCGGCGGCAACCTTTTCATCGCCGACACCCGCTGTCACCGGGTGCGCCGGGTCGATGCAGAGACAGGCCTTATATCCACGGTCGCCGGTACGGGCGAAGCCGGCTACGCCGGTGACGGCGGTCCGGCCCACCGCGCGCGGCTGAATGGCCCGCTGTCGGTGGCCGCCGACAGCGAAGACAACATTTACATCGTCGACTGCGAGAACGCCCGCGTGCGCCGCATCGACGCCGCATCGGGGATCATCACCACCGTCACCGGATGCGGTAAGGTCGGGCAGTTGGAGGAGGGGACTCCAGCACTGGCTGCTGCTTTCGGACGACTGCGGGATGTGGTGGTCGACCGCGACGGTCGCCTCGTGGTCTGCGATGGCAACTGCTCCACCGTCTTCTCCATGGATCCAGCCGGCGGCACTATCCGCTTCCTCGCCGGCAGCGGGACCAGCGGCTTCTCCGGTGACGGCGGGCCGGCCACGGCAGCGCAGCTGAACCAGCCCTACAGCATCGCCCTCGACGACGCAGGCAACCTCTACGTCAAGGACAGTTCCAACCGGCGCATCCGCCGCGTCGACGCCGCCACCGGGATGATCGACACCATCGCCGGCAACGGCAAGTACGGCAGCAGCGGCGACGGCGGGCCGGCGCGGGCTGCGTCGCTAGGGATCGGGAAGTAGGCTGGCGCTGGCAGTAGCCGACGCCCTGGACACCGGGCCTGGAAAAAAGACGAGCGAATCGAGGTCGATGCCAGCAGTCACCCCGGGAACGTCGGCTCCGACGCTGCGTGCGGCCATTCCGGTGGCGTCGAACATGGCAGTGCCGACGATGCCTTTGGCGACCACCACGTCGCCGTGACTCTTACCCGCGCTTCCGACTCGACGCGGCCGAACACGCCGGGCGGCCTGGCACCAGCTTGCCCGGCCGTATTGGAGTTCGCCTTCTTATAAGCGAAGACTCATCCGTTACCGCCATCGACAATAAGGTGCTTCAATGATCGACGAGGAACTAGCTTTTGCTCCGGCCACGGAACTGCTGCAGCTGCTCCGTGATCGCGCAATCTCCCCGGTCGAGATCAATACCCTCTACTTCGCGCGGATCGAGCGACTGAATCCGCAGCTGCGGGCCTTTCTCGCGCTGACCCGGGAGCGGGCGGAGGCCGTCGCCGCGGAGGCGGAGCGCGCCATCGTTCGGGGTGACGAGGTGGGTCCGCTGCACGGGCTGCCCATCGCCATCAAGGACACGCAGAACACCGCCGGCGTGCCCACCACCATGGGCTCGCTGCTTATGCAGGACAACGTCCCCGCCGCTGACGCGGCCATCGTCGAACGGGTCCTAGCCGCTGGCGCTGTGATGCAGGGCAAGACCAACGTCCCAGAGTTCGGCATGCCGGGAACGTGCGAAAATCGTCTTGGGGAACCGGGCGCCAACCCCTGGAATCCCACCTGCACCCCCGGCGGCTCGAGTGGTGGTGCCGCTGCGGCGGTAGCGGCGGGGCTCTGTCCGCTGGCTACCGGCAGCGACGGCGGCGGCTCCATCCGCATCCCGGCCAACTTCTGCGGCATCTACGGCATCAAACCCACCCATGGACGCGTCTCTCACTTCACCGGGACTGTCAGCGACCCAATGCCGAATCTGTTCTCGCAGAATGGCCCACTCACCCGCACCGTAGCCGACGCCGCGCTGCTCCTGCAGGTCCTGTCAGGACACGATCCGCGCGATCCGCTGTCACTGCGTCTGCCGCCCCCTGACTATGCCGCCGCCCTCCACCGCGACGTGACCAGCCTGCGCCTGGCCTGGAGTCCTGACTTCGGCTTTGCCGACGTGCATCCGGATGTAGCCCGGGTAACTGCGGCGGCCGCCCAGGTCTTCGAGGAGCTCGGCTGTCACCTGGAAGAGTCCGACCTGACGATGGAGCCTCCCTACAACACCTACGGGCCGATCCAGGCCGCCGATGCCCACACCCGGCTTGGGGCCCAGTATAAAGCGGAAGGCGAGCGGATGACCGAGTTCGCCCGCTACATGATCGAGTACGGCGCCGGCGGCACCACCGCTCAGTACGCCCGGGGCCTGGGCGAGATCGACCGGTTCAAGTCCGAGGTGAACACCCTGTTCGAGACCTACGACCTACTGCTGTCCCCGACCGCCTGTTTTCCCGCCTTCGTCAACGGTCCTTTTCCCGGCGCCATCGAGGGGCCGTCCATCTTTCCCGAGCAGTACTGGAACGGCGCCTTCACCCTGCCGATAAATGCGATCGGGCATCCGGCCGCGACCGTGCCTGCCGGCTTCAGCTCCGACGGCCTGCCGATCGGTCTGCACATCGTCGGGGCGTGGGGGGACGAGGCCACGGTGCTGGCAGCCTCCGCCGCCTTCGAGCGCGCACGTCCCTGGCGCGACCGTCGGCCGCCGATTTCCTGAGCGCTTACTGGGCCGTGGGAAGGTCTCGACCTTCTGCTCGACCGTGCGCAGGTATGCATAGATTGCCATCAGATCGGCGTTGGACATGCCGGCGTACATTGAAGCCGAGGCCTTACATTTTTCTTCAGCGCAGTTCTGCCAACCGCTGCCGTGCCAGGTCGAATTCCGGAGCAAACCCCAGGATGCGCTCGTACTGCTCCCGCGCCGCCTCTCCACGACCGGTCCGCTGCAAAACCCGGCCCAGGTTGTAGTAAGCGACCGGATCGTCGGGAATGAAGCGCATGGCGCGGCCGAATGCCCGCTCGGCGTCACCGATCCGGCCGCGTTCCA
>CAYWBJ010000259.1:0-1734 GCA_964456165.1 uncultured Gemmatimonadaceae bacterium
TGCTCTCCTACCGGGTGGCGGTCTTCGGCCTGCTCGGCGGCCTGGTACTGGGCACCACCTGGCTCTACATCGGCAATATGGGTCTTTTGACCGCCGTGGTCTTCCAGCTCTCGGCCCTGATTATCTTCGTCGGTCTGGCGCGCATCATCTCCCAGGCCGGCCTGGCCTACTGCCGCGCACCGGTAGCGCCCGCCGTCTTCACCGTCAACACCCTCGGCTCCTCGGTCGTCGGTCCATCCGGGCTGACCGCGCTGGCGCTCAACTTCCCCTGGTCGGCCGATATCCGCACCTTCGTCATGGCCTCCGCCGCCACCGGGCTCAAGCTCGCCGAGGTCACCCGGCTAGAGCATCGGCGGGTGTTCTGGGCTATCGCCATCGCCATCGGCGCCACCTTCACCGGCTCGGCCATTACCGTCCTCTATCTGGCCTACGCGCACGGCGGGATCAACCTCGGCGGCTGGCAGTTCGGCGGGATGACCAACTACACCGGCAACTGGATCGTGCGCAATATCAACAGCCCCGAGCCCGTCCACATCTGGCATTTGTCCTTCGCCGGCCTCGGCGCGGCGCTGATGGGCTTGTTGACCTTCGTCAAGAACCGCTTCGTCGGCTTCCCGATTCACCCCATTGGGCTCGCGGTCGGGCTGCCGCACCCGGTGCAGATCATCTGGCCGTCGGTCTTCTTCGCCTGGTTGTGCAAGGCGCTGATCTTGAAATACGGCGGCGCCCGGCTCTACGTGCGGCTGCGTCCGCTTTTCCTGGGCATGGTGCTGGGTTCGTTCGGCACCGCCGGGATCTGGCTGATCATCGACCTGTGCACCGGGATGACCGGCAACCGGCTCATCTACATCGGCTGATGCTTGACCTAGTGGCGAGGTCAGCCGCCCGCCCCGAGCTGGAGCAGGCGTTACTCCGGTGCGACAATACCTCGGATCTACTGGTACGCAGCGCGTAAACGAGGGCTTGGATTAGGGCCGGTAGTTTGGTAGCTTTGCCCGGTGTAGTGCCCATCCCAAGCCCGAGGGCTAACCAATGAAAATCGCCCACCTCGACACTCACATCGTCAGCGTACCCTACCGGCATCGCGAGAACAGCGCCCGCGTGCGCCGCGACGGCGTCACCGCCGTGCTGGTGCGGCTCACAAGCGACGACGGTCTGGTCGGCTGGGGCGAGTGCTGCCCCGGCCCCAATATCGAAAGTATCGACGCCATTGTCCGCGCCGCCGCGCCCATCCTGCTCGGCCGCGACCCCTGGAACAACGAAAAGCTCGCCCAGCACTTCTTCCACACCGCGCATTGGGACCTGCGCGAGATGAGCGGCAACTTCGCCTACGCGGGGATCGACATGGCCCTGCGCGACCTCCAGGGCAAGGCCTGCGGCCAGCCGCTCTACCGGCTGATGGGAGGGCGGGTACGCAAGGAGATCGACTACTTCTGCTATCTCGCCGCCGGCGATCCCGACTCGGTCGCCGCCCAGGCTGCTACCGCCCGCGCACAGGGCTATCGCGTGTACTACCTCAAGGTCGGCGTCAATTTTTCCTCCGAGCTCGACCAAGTCGCAGCGCTGCGAGAGGCCATCGGTCCCGAGGGCAAGATCCGCATCGACGCCAACGGCGCCTGGAGCGTGGCCGAAGCCGTGCGCCATCTCGACGCGTTCGATCGCTATACCATCGACTTCGCCGAACAACCCGTGTCGCAGGACCCGGTACGTAACATGGCCGAGCTCAGGCAGAAG
>CAYWBJ010000260.1:0-9738 GCA_964456165.1 uncultured Gemmatimonadaceae bacterium
GCGTTCGAGCAGCGGCCGCTCCTCATCCGCAGCATCCGACTCGCAGAGCGAGCGTTCGAGCAGCGGCCGCTCCTCATCCGCAGCATCCGACTCGCAGAGCGAGCGTTCGAGCAGCGGCCGCTCCTCATCCGCAGCATCCGACTCGCAGAGCGAGCGTTCGAGCAGCGGCCGTTCCTCATCCGCAGCATCCGACTCGCAGGGCGAGCGTTCGAGCAGCGGCAGCTCGCGGCCCCTTAGCGAGGCCCAGAAGGCCTACCTGGAAACCGTGCAGAAGGTCGTGCGGATCAGGATCGACGGAGATTGGGACGACGACATGATCCGGCTCGCCTTCGATCGTCTCGAACGGCTGTTCGAGCGGGTCAAGCGCGGCTGAGCGCGGCAGGTATACAGAAGCAAGACAAACGGCGTGGAAGCCCGATGGCCTCCACGCCGTTTCTTTTCCCTCTCTGGCCTCGCCGCCTCATGTCTCCCAGACCCCCATGGCGCTGAACTTGGCTATCCGCTGGCTGATCAAGTCCTCCTCGGACAGGGAGCGGACCTCAGCCAGGGCCTCGTTGACCTGACGTTTCAGGTTGGCCGCCGCCTCGTCGTAACTGCGGTGCGCACCGCCAAACGGTTCGGGGACTATGCGGTCGATCATGCCGTTGGCCTTCAGGTCATCGGCGGTCAGCTTCAGGGCCTCGGCCGCCTCCTCCTTGCGGTCACGGGTGCGGAACAGGATCGTCGAGCAACTCTCGGGGACGATCACCGCGTAACAGGCGTTCTCCAGCATCAGGATCCGGTCGCCCACAGCGGTGCCAAGGGCGCCCCCGCTGAATCCCTGCCCGATGATGACGACGATGATCGGCACGGGCAGATGGGACATTTCGTACAGGTTGCGCGCGATCGACTCGGCCTGCCCCCGCTCCTCGGCCTCGATACCGGGGTACGCTCCGGACGTATCGATGAGGGTCAGGATCGGCTGCTTGAACTTGGCGGCCAGCTGCATCAGCCGCAGCCCCTTGCGGTATCCTTCCGGATGGGGCATACCGAAGTTGCGGAACTGGCGCTCCTCGAGATTGCGCCCGTTTTGCATGCCCACCACCATGAGCGGCTCGCCGTCGAGCCGGGCTGGGCCGCCGACGATGGCCGGGTCGTCGCCGTAAGCCCGATCGCCGTGGAATTCGGTGAAATCGGTCAGGCAGCGCTGGATGTAGTCGAGGGCATAGGGCCGCTGCGGATGCCGCGAGATCTGCACCCGCTGCCAGGGGGTGAGGCTAGTGTAGATCTCCTGCCGCAGCCGCTCGACCTTCTCCTCCATGCCGTGGATCTCGCTGCTCAGGTCGGGGCCATCGGTCTGCGACAGGCCGCGCATCTCCTCGATCTTCTTCTCCAGATCGACGATCGGGCGCTCGAAATCCAGGTGAAACCTCTTCTCTTTAGTCATCGACGTGGGACCAGCACGGGGGAATCTCTCAGGTAACAGACACCAGTCGCGGCCTCTTGCTTCACTCTCCCCTCACCGTCACTGGCTGAGCAGGCGACCGCGCGCCTCTTCGATCCTGTCCATCGCCTGCTCGATCTTCTCCATCGAGGTGGCGTACGACAGTCGCATATGCTCGCTGGTGCCAAAACCAACCCCGGGCACGCAGGCTACCCGCGCTTCGTCGAGCAGGTAGTCGCATAGGCCAATCGAGTCGCCGATCTCCCCGTCACCCCGCTTGCATCCGTAGAAGACGGTAACATCAGGATAGGCGTAGAACGCCCCCTCCGGGAGCGGGCAGTTGACCCCCTCGATCCCATTGAGCCGATCGACCATGTAGCGACGGCGCTCGTCGAAGGCCTGGCGCATTGTCTCCACCGTATCCTGGGGCCCGGTGAGCGCCTCCACTGCCGCCTTCTGCGACACGGAACTGGGATGCGACACCTCCTGGGTTTGCACCTTCGCCATGCCGGCGATGACCTCGGTGGATCCCCCGGTGTAACCGATACGCCAGCCGGTCATCGAGTAGGCCTTGGAGACGCCGTTGACGACAATCGCCAGCTCCTTGACCTCAGCCCCCAGCGCCGCAAAGCAGTGGTGAGCCGCGTCGCCGTAGATCAACTTCTCGTAGATCTCGTCGCTGAGGACGTAGATGCCGTGCTCGACGGCCACCTCGGCGATGGACGCGAGCTCCTCCCCGGTGTAGACCGCACCGCTCGGATTCGACGGCGTGTTGAGGAACAGCATCTTCGAGCGCGGCGTGATGGCGTCGCGGAACTCGTCCGGCGACAGCTTCAAGCCGTTCTCGGCCCGCGTCTGCACGATCACCGGCTCGGCACCGACCAGCCGCGGCTGTTCGCTGTAGGTCACCCAGAAGGGGGTCGGGATGATCGCCTCGTCGCCCGGGTCCATCACAGCCGCCACGGCGAGGAACAGAGAGTGCTTGGCGCCGGCGTTGACGATCACCTGCTCCATGTCGTAGTCGACGCCGTTGTCCTGCCGGAACTTCTGGCAGATCGCCTCCTTGAGCTCGAGGATGCCCGTTGCCGGGATGGTGTATTTGGTGAATCCCTCGTCGATCGCGCGCTTGGCGAACTCCTTGATGTTGTCGGGGGTGTCGAAATCCGGCTCGCCCGATGAGAGGGGTATGACGTCGACCCCCTCGCGGCGCAGGGCGGCCGCCTTGGCGGAAATCGCCATCGTCACCGAGGGCTGGACCCGCTGAACGTTCTTGGACAGTGCCATGACTGTTTTTCCCTGTTGGGGTGGATCAGGTGGTGTATTCGGCGTTGATGCGGACGTAGTCGTAGCTGAAATCGCAGGTGAAGATCTCGGCCGCGGCCGTGCCCGCGCCCAGGTCGATGTCGATCGGGATCTCGTCTGCCCGCATCGCCTCCACCAGCGGCTCGAGCGCAAGCGCCGCACCGGCGCCGGCGGCGTAGATTGTTTTGCCACAGAGTCCCACCCGCACCGCTGCGGTGTCGATAGGCACCCCAGCGTAGCCTATGGCGCAGAGGATCCGTCCCCAGTTGGGGTCACAGCCGAAGATCGCCGTCTTGACCAGGTTCGAATTGGCCACCGAAAGCCCGACTTGACGCGCTTCCTCCACCGACCGGGCGCCCTCGACCTTGATCTCTACCAGCTTAGTGGCCCCCTCCCCGTCGCGGGCGATCATCCTGGCCAGCTCACGGCAGACCTCCTGCAGGGCAGCAGCAAAAGCGGCGACCGTGCGGCCGCCGTCGTCCACCAGCGGGGCGCTCCCGGCGCCGCCGTTGGCCAGCGCGATTACGGTGTCGTTAGTGCTCATGTCGCCATCCACGGTGATGCAGTTGAACGAGCGCTCCACTGCCTCCAATAGCAGCCGCTGCAGAAGCAGCGCCGGCACCGCGGCATCGGTGGTGACCACCGAGAGCATGGTGGCCATGTTGGGAGCGATCATGCCGGCTCCCTTTGCCATGCCGCCGATGCGGACAGGCCCGCCGTCCAACTCGAGCTCAACGGCGAAACTCTTGGCGAAGGTGTCGGTTGTCATGATAGCAGCAGCCGCCTGCGCACCGCCATCGTCGGCGAGCGCTGCGGTGACGCGGGGGATACCGGCGGCAATCGCCTCCATCGGCAGTTCCACACCGATCACACCGGTGGAGCAGACCAGCACGTCCGCGGCCTCGAGCCCCAGTGCCGCAGCGGTGAGCTCGCACATCCGTCGGCCATCGCGATCGCCCTGAGCGCCGGTGCAGGCGTTGGCGTTCCCGCTGTTGAGCACCACCGCCCGGGCTTCACCGTCGGCCAGGTGCTCGCGGTCGATGGCGATCGGCGCCGCTTGAACCTGGTTGGTGGTGTAGACCGCCGCGGCTGTCGCCGGCGCGGTGGAGTGCACGAGCGCCAGGTCCATGAGATCCCCGTCGGCTTTGACACCGCAGTGAATGCCGGCCGCCTCAAATCCCTGTGGCGAACTGACGCCGCCTTCTGCCAGCGTTCTCATCCTGCCTGTGCCTCCGCCACCTCGATCGCGTCCTTCATCAGCTTGTAGTGCATGCTCTCGGCCAGAGCGATCCAGCTGGCCTCGATGATGTTCTCCGAGACGCCGACCGTGCCCCAGACGTGGCGTCCGTCGGACGACTCGATCAGCACCCTGACGCGGGCGGCCGTACCGTCGGAGCTGGAAAGGACGCGCACCTTGTAGTCCTCCAGGTGCACCTGGCGGATGCTGGGGAACTCCTGCTCCAGCGCCTTGCGCAGGGCCCGGTCCAGGGCGTGCACCGGGCCGTCCCCGGCGGCCACCTCGTGGTACAACCTGCCGCCAATGTCGACCTTGATGATCGCTTCAGCCTCCTCGGCCGCCTCGCCCGACTTCCGGTTAATGGTGCGGAAGTTCTCCAACCTGAAGCGGTCCTCGTAGGTGCCCATCACCCGGCGCGCCATCAGCTCGAACGACCCCTCTGCCGCCTCGTACTGATACCCCTGATGCTCCTTCTCCTTCACATCGGCCAACAGTTCGGTGACCAGTGGATCCTTCTTGTCGATGCCCGGGAGGATGCGGCTGAGCTTGCTGACGATCGTGCCGCCGCCGGACTGGTCCGATACCAGGAAGCGCCGCTCGTTGCCCACCGCGTCGGGAGTGATGTGCTCGAAGGATCGGGACACCTTCATCACCCCGTCGACGTGGGCCCCGCCCTTGTGGGCAAAGGCGCTCTCGCCGACGTACGGAGCGCGGTGGTCGTGGGCGACGTTGGCCACTTCGCTGAGGAAACGGGAGAAGACCATCAGGTCGTCGACCCGGTCGGCGCCTATGGCGTCGATGCCGAGCTTGAGCTGGAGCGCCGGAATGATTGTGCAGAGGTTGGCATTGCCGCAGCGCTCACCGTAACCGTTGAAGGTGCCCTGCACCTGCACCGCACCCGACTCAACCGCCAGGAGACTGTTGGCAACGGCCACCCCGGAATCGTTGTGGGTGTGGATGCCAAACGGGATATCGACGCAGGCAGTGGTCTCCTCGATGATGCCGGTCAGCTCGCTGGGCAGGGTGCCGCCGTTGGTGTCGCACAACACCAGGATGGCGGCGCCGCCGCGCTGGGCTGCCAGCAACGTGTCGATGGCGTAGTCCGGATCGGCCTTGTAGCCGTCGAAGTAGTGCTCAGCGTCGTAGACCAGCTCGCGGCCCTGGCCGACGACGTAGGCCACCGAGTCTGCGATCATGGCCAGGTTCTCCTCGGCGCTGGTGCGCAGCACCTCCTCCACGTGCAGAACCCAGCTCTTGCCGAACAGGGCCACCGATTCGGTCTCGGCGCGCAGTAGGGTATTGAGGGTCTCGTCTTCCTGCGGCTCACAGTTGGGGCGCCGTGTGCAGCCGAAGGCGGTAACCCGGGCACGCAGGTTCAGCTTCCCTACCTGCTCGAAAAAGGCCAAATCCTTCGGATTGGTGGGGTTGGGCCAGCCGCCCTCGATGTAATCGACCCCCAGCTCGTCAAGCCGACGGGCGATCAGGAGCTTGTCCTCAAGGGAGTAGGCGATGCCCTCGGCTTGCGCGCCGTCGCGCAGGGTGGAGTCGTAGATCTGGACCTTCGTCGGCTCAGTCATGACGGCCTCCCGTGCAAGCATCTCAGGCGTCGGCGACGGCCTGGGCGACCAGGTCACCCACTTCGCTGGTGGAGTAACCCATCTGCCCCGCCTGCATGCTGTCGAGCTTGGCGACGGTGCTTACAATCGCGTTCTCGAGGATGCGGGCTCCCTCCTCTTCGCCCAGAGTGTCGATCAGCAGCTGGCAGGCGCCGATGGCGGCAATCGGGTTGATGATGTTCTGACCCGTGTACTTGGGCGCCGAGCCTCCGATCGGCTCGAACATCGACACGCCCTCCGGGTTGATGTTGCCGCCGGCGGCGATACCCATGCCCCCCTGGATCATCGCGCCTAGGTCGGTAATGATGTCGCCGAAGATGTTGTCGGTGACAATGACGTCGAACCACTCTGGGTTCTTCACCATCCACATGCAGATGGCGTCGACGTGGGCGTAGTCCCGCTTGATCTCCGGGTAGTCGGCGGCACCCACCTCGTGGAAGGCGCGCTCCCACAGGTCGAAAGCGAAGGTGAGCACGTTGGTCTTCCCGCACAGGGTGAGGGTGTTCTCCTTCTTGCGTCGGCGCGTGTAGTCGAAGGCGTAGCGCAGGCAGCGCTCTACCCCCTTGCGGGTGTTGATCGACTCCTGCACCGCCACCTCGTCCGGCGTGCCCTTCTTGAAGAAGCCGCCGGCGCCGGTGTAGATGCCCTCGGTGTTCTCCCGCACGACGACGAAGTCGATCTCTTCCGGCCCCTTGTCCTTCAGCGGCGTGTCAACATTGGGGTAGAGCTTGACCGGGCGCAGGTTGATGTACTGATCGAGCTCGAAGCGCAGCTTGAGCAGGATCCCCTTCTCGAGGATACCCGGCTGCACGTCAGGATGGCCGATGGCACCCAGGTAGATGGCGTTAAAGCCGCGCAGGTCGTCGACCGCCGTCTCGGGCAGCACCTCGTTGGTGCGTAGGTAGCGGTCGCCGCCGAAGTCGAACTCGTTAGTCTCGTACTTGAAGCCGACCTTCTTGGCCACAGCGTCCAGCGCCTTCAAGCCTTCGACCACCACCTCCGGGCCGGTCCCGTCTCCTGGTACAACTGCGATCTTGTACAAGGCTGAATCCCTCCTGTCGTCGCTACGCGAAATTCGATGTGTACGGCAGGCCCTCCGCCGTAGTGGCAATGGCGTTGCCGGCTTCCAGCAGCTGGCCTAGCGCGTCCCAGGTGCCGTCGACGAACTGGCCGCGCGCGCCGTCGGGCATCGTAGCCGCGATCTGGCCGCCGTCCCAGCTGACCCGCTGGCCGGCCACGTCGACCGTGATCTCCACCTGCGGCTGCGCCTCGATGGCCGCCTGCAGCCTCGCCACGTCGGCGGCCGCCGCCGTCAGGCAGGGCAACCCGATGGCGACGCAGTTGCCGAAGAATATCTCGGCGAACGACTCGCCGACGAAGCCCTCGATGCCCCAGCGGGTCAACGCCTGCGGCGCGTGCTCGCGGGAAGAGCCACAGCCGAAGTTCTGATTGACCACCAGGATCGAGGCGCCGCTGAAGCGCGGGTCGTCGAACGAATGCCCACCCTCCTTGCGATCGTCCTCGAAGGCATGCTCTCCCAGGTCGTCGAAGGTTACCGTGCGCAGGAAGCGCGCCGGAATGATCCGATCGGTGTCGATGTCGGCGCCGTGCACCACGACGCCGGTGCCGGTGATCTCGGTAACGCTGCTCGAGTTGGCCATCCTCTCCTCAGTTCAACATAGTACGGACGTCGGCGACCACTCCTTCGACCGCCGCGGCCGCCACCATAGCCGGGCTCATCAGCAGGGTTCGCCCGGTGGGGCTGCCTTGCCGGCCCTTGAAGTTGCGGTTGCTTGAGGAGGCGCACATCTGCCGCCCCTGCAGCTTGTCCGGATTCATCGCCAGGCACATGGAGCAGCCGGCGCCCCGCCATTCGAAACCAGCTTCCTGGAAGATCTCGTGGAGGCCCTCGGCTTCGGCCGCCTCGCGCACCTGCTGCGAGCCAGGCACCACGAGCGCCTTTACCCCAGACGCCACCTTGCGCCCCTGCGCCACCTTCGCCGCTTCCTGCAGGTCGGAAAGCCGGCCGTTGGTGCAGGAGCCGATGAAGGCCACGTTGATGCGGCTGCCGGCGATCCGGTCGCCAGGCGTGAAATCCATGTAGGCCAGCGCCTCTTCGACCGTGCCGCGATCCGCCTCCGGGAAGCTCTGCACCTCCGGAATCGCGTCATCGACGCCGACCGACTGCCCCGGGGTTATGCCCCAGGTAACCGTCGGGCCGATATCGGCACCGTCCATCGCCACAACGTCGTCGTAGTTCGCGTCAGCGTCGGAGGCCATCGACTTCCACCAGGAGACCGCTTCGTCGAAGGCGTCGCCAGCTGGCGCGTGGGGACGGCCGCGCAGGTATGCGAAAGTGGTCTCGTCCGGGTTGACGTAGCCGGCCCGGGCGCCTCCCTCGATCGACATGTTGCACATCGACATGCGCTCTTCCATGGTCATGCCGTCCACCACTTCGCCTCCATATTCGTAGGCGTAGCCGACACCGCCGTTGACACCCAGGCGGCCAATGATCGAGAGGATGACGTCCTTGGCATAGACGCCTTCGGGCAACTGCCCGTCGACGTTGATGCGGCGCAGCTTGAGCATGTCCATGGCCAGGCACTGTGAGGCGAGCACGTCCCGCACCTGGCTGGTACCGATACCGAAGGCGATGGCCCCGAAGGCGCCGTGCGTCGAGGTGTGGCTGTCCCCACAAGCGATGGTCATGCCCGGCTGGGTCAGCCCCAGCTCGGGACCGATTACGTGCACCACGCCCTGCCGCTGGTCGTCGATGCCGAAGAACGAAACGCCGAAGTCGGTCGTGTTCTGCTCGATGGCGACCATCATCTCCTCTGCCATCTCGTCCTTGTACGGTCGATCAAGCAGGTCAGTAGGGACGATGTGATCAACGGTTGCGAAGGTGTGCTGCGGGAATTTCACCTTCAGCCCCCGCTCGCGCAGCATCTGGAAGGCCTGCGGGCTGGTCACCTCGTGCACCAGGTGCAGACCGATGAACAGCTGGGTCTGCCCCGATGGCAGCTGCCGCACCGCGTGGGCGTCCCAAACCTTCTGCAACAGACTCTTTCCCATGGCTTAGCTCCTCACACTCCTTCCGGTTGGTCGCCGCCGCCGTTGACGCGAATAGCCAGACGGTTGAGGGCATCGACGTAGGCCTTGGCGCTGGCCTCGATGACGTCGGTGGAGACGCCGCGGCCCTTAGCCGTGCGCTCCCCTTCGGTCACCTGCACCGTCACCTCGCCCATCGCCTCGCGGCCACCGGTGACCGCGTGGATCGCGTACTCCTCGACGCTGGCCGCGGACTTCGCCGCCTCCTCAATCGCCCGGTAGGAGGCGTCCACCGGCCCATCGCCCCAGGCGGAGGTCTGCACCGTCTCGCCATCGACTACCAGGCTGACCGTCGCACTGGGAATCGTGCCGGTGCCGCTGACGGTGTGCAGGTAATCGAGCTTGTACTTCTCCGGTATGTCGCGGATCTCGTCGTCAACGATGGCGATCAGGTCTTCGTCGAAGACCTCCTTTTTCTTGTCGGCCACCTCCAGGAAGCGCTCGTAGGCCTTGTCCAGGTCTTCCTGCTCCAGAGTGTGGCCCAACTCTTCCAGCCGGTGCCGCAAAGCATGGCGGCCGGAGCGCGCCGTCAGCACAATGGAAGTGTCGTCCAGTCCCACCGACTTGGGATCCATGATCTCGAAGGTCTCGCGCTCCTTCAGGACCCCGTCCTGGTGGATGCCGGAGCTGTGGGCGAAGGCGTTGGCGCCGACCACTGCCTTGTTGGGCGCCACGGGGATCCCCATGAGACGGCTGACCAGCCTGCTGGTGGGAACGATCTGGCTCTGGACAACGCTGGTGTACAGACCGAAGTAGTCTTTGCGCGTGGCTAGTGCCATTACGATTTCCTCCAGCGAGGCGTTGCCGGCCCTCTCGCCCAAACCGTTGATCGTACACTCCGCCTGCCGCGCCCCCCGCTTCAGGGCCACCAGGGAGTTGGTCACCGCCATCCCCAGGTCGTCGTGGCAGTGGACGCTGATTATGGTCTGGTCGCTGTTGGGCACCTCGTCAATGATTGCGGCGATCAGGTCGCCGAACTGCTCGGGCACGGCGTAACCGACCGTATCCGGAATGTTGATTGTGGTCGCGCCGGCGGCGATCGTGGCTTCGAT
>CAYWBJ010000261.1:0-15281 GCA_964456165.1 uncultured Gemmatimonadaceae bacterium
CGTTATACACCAGTCTGCCCGCTCTGGACCACGGCTACAGTCGACAACCTGGTTCCTCGACCTTGCGCTGCTGTCGCGAGGAGAGGAGGAAGTCGAATGGCAGCCGCTCCTGGAAAGAGCCCGGGGTGCGGGAGAGTGGGGAGACCTTCTATAGTCTATTAATGTGAGCGGGATTTGGCGCCGGTCTCTATTTTTGTTGCAAACGCCCTTCCCTGGGCCGGACGTGCTGCTGTCCCTCGCCCTCTGTCCGCTCTGCAGTACTTGCTGCGCGTCGTCCAGTTCCTCTTCCGGGCTGCCGTGCACCTGGGCGGCCGGCTGCGGCCGTAGAGGCAACTTCCTGCTTTTGGACTGCCCGACCCGCGGGCGAGAGAAGAATCGGACATGAGACACTTTACATCGGGGTGCCTGCTGATCGCGATCGCCGTCACGGGTGCGTGCACGCCGCCCCAGGTGCCCAACCTGGAGCCCCTGCCCGAGGTTAAGAGCTTCACAGACGTGCCGTTCGAGCCGGCGATGCTCGAGATCGATACAGAGAAGCTGCCCTACACAGAGCGGCGGGGTTATCCCGAATACATCATCGGACCCGCCGACGTTCTCGAGCTCACTCTGAGGGAAGTTGAGTTGACGACCGAACTGGTGACGGTCCGCCCGGACAGCAACATTTCCTTTGGCTTGGTCGAGAACATCAAGGCAGGTGGCAGGACGCTGGCTGAAATCGACGATGCACTGACCGCCGCGGTCGGTTCGTTCATCAAAGATCCAAAGGTCGATGTCTCGATCTATGAGTACAACAGCAAGAGGGTGTCGCTGCTCGGGGCCATCGAGAGCATTTCGATGGCAGTCCAGCAGACCGGTCAGGGGCAGTATCCGCTCTCCAAGAAAACGAAGGTTCTCGACCTCATACTTCAGGCCGGCGGCACCTCCCAGGATGCCCAGCTCAACAGGGTCCAGCTAATCCGCTCCGGAGTGACGCACACCCTCAACCTGCAGACGGCGCTCTCCGGCGAACAGAGCCACAACGTGATCCTGCAGGCAGACGACATCGTGCGCGTTCCGGGGGCGGGACAGGTGAACAAGCGGGTGGTCGTGATCGGCGAGGTGGTCAGCCCCAACGTCTACCTGCTCACCGAGGATGCAACCCTGCTCGATGCCATGGGACAGGCCGGCGGCATGGGCCCGATGGCGCTTCGGGACGACGTGCGGGTCATTCGCAGCACCCGCGAGGGCCCCAAGATGTTCGGAGTGAATTTCGATCGGATCACCCGCGAACTGGATCTGCGGCAAAATGTCGCCCTCGAGAACAACGACATCATCTTCGTACCCCGCAGTTTTGTCGGCGATATTGCTCAGACCTTCGACCGCCTCGAGCCGATGCTTGAAGTTCTGCTGCTGCCGGCCGCATTCAGGGATCTTTACACCACGGGCGGCGGGCTACGGCTGAACACGGGTGAGGCGCCCGAAGCTGGCGCCCGCACGATCTTTACGCGGGCCCTGCCCGGGACTTCGCCCGCTGGCAAGGGGGCGGTCCCGGAGGGGGAGAGCGAAGAGGACTCAGCAGGGGAATCCGACCAGGAATGAACCAGCACCGGGTAGCAGACAGCATCGTCGACGCGGTGGGTGAGACCCCGTTGATCCGCTTGCACCGGGTAGTACCCGACCACGGTGTGGAATTGTTTGGCAAGGTCGAGGCTCGCAATCCGGCCGGTAGCGTCAAGGACAGAGTCGGGTTGAGTATGATCCGCGCCGCCGAGATCACCGGGGTGCTCAGGAAGGGCATGACGATCGTGGAGGCGACCAGCGGTAACACCGGGATTGCCCTGGCGATGGCAGCTGCGGCGCTGGGCTACACCCTGGTGCTGACGATGCCGGAGCACATGAGTGTGGAGCGCCGTGCGGTAATCGCAAGTTACGGGGCCAAGATCATTCTCACAGAATCAGTTCTGGACATGCAGGGAGCGATCGATCGGGCCGAGCAGTTGCGGGCGGCCGACCCGGACGGCGTCTTCATCCCAGGACAGTTCGAGAACCCGGCCAACCCCCAGGTGCACCGGGATACCACGGCCGTCGAAATCCTCGACGGGCTCGACGGCGCGTTGGCCGCATTTGTCGCCGGTGTCGGGACGGGGGGCACCATCACCGGTATCGGGCAGGCGCTCAAGCAGCATTCTCGGTCCATCAGGGTGATCGCGGTCGAGCCTTCGAGATCCGCCGTGCTCTCCGGGGGGAAGCCGGACCTGCACGAAATACAGGGAATCGGAGCTGGATTCGTGCCCCCTGTTCTCGATCAGAACACAGTGGACGAAGTTGTTGCTGTAGAAGATGATGTGGCCTTTGACTTCGCTCGACGTCTAACTCGAGAAGAGGGCCTGCTCGTAGGTCCTTCATCCGGAGCGAATGTGGCCGCAGCCCTACGCGTGGCTGAGTCTCTGCAACCGGGGCAGCGGGTCGTGACGATTCTCTGTGACACCGGGTTCCGCTATCTCAGTGTCGATGGATTCGTACACCGAAGCTCACTGGACATTTAGGTCGAAAGTCCAATTCATTCGGGTACAGGCAGTTGGGTTGCACGATCTGTGGGATGTGTCGGGCCAGCAGGGCCGGTGGGGCAAAGAGGTGACTCGTTGACTCTAACGTAGACGTCACGTATATTCTGACGCTCCGTAAACACTCCTATCCGTCACCGTCGCTCGCCGCCTCGCTGAGTGGGCTGAGTCAGCAGGCGTGAGTGGCTTCGGCGGCAACTGCATTCGCTCGGCACGAAATGATGCAAATCGGCAATCTTGCGGCCCGGGCGGGACGACTACCCGCGCGATCGAGATCCTGCTCGGGTGTAGTTGCTGCACCATCAAAGTCACTGAGCGAGATTGCCACCAGTGCGACGTGTAACTCCAGCACTCCGAGGTCCCCGACGTCGTGGAATGCGCCATTTTCAAGGGGACGTGCAGTTTCAATGGCGAAGCGGATGAGAGGAGGTTGCCATGATAACGGTCACGGACACCGCTGCTGAGAAGATCAGGAGCCTGATTCAGAAAGAGGGAAGCACCCACGCCGGGTTGCGGATGGGTATCGTCGGGGGCGGCTGTTCCGGGTTCCAGTACAACCTCGCTTTCGAGTCCGAGGCTGGCGATATGGACCAGGTCATCGAGACGGCCGGGGTCAAGGTTTTCATCGATGCCAAGAGCTGCCTATACCTCACCGGGGTCACCTTAGACTACGACGACGGCCTGATGGGCGCTGGGTTCAAGATCGAGAATCCGAACGCCAAGACCACGTGCGGGTGCGGTGAGTCGTTCAGCGCCTGACGCGGATGGACCGGCCGATCTATATGGACAATCTCGCGACCACCCCGGTCGATCCCCGGGTGCTGGACGCGATGTTGCCCTATTTCACTGAACATTTCGGGAATGCTGCCAGCTCGACGCACGGCTTCGGCTGGAAGGCGGCCGAGGCGGTGGAAGAGGCGCGAGGCCAGGTCGCGGCGGCAATCGGTGCTTCCTCCGCCGCCGAGATCCTCTTCACCAGTGGTGGCACCGAGTCGAACAACCTGGCGATCAAGGGGGTCTACGACCACCTGAGTGCGGCCGGGGGACACGTCATCACCTGCGCGACCGAACACAAGTCGGTGCTCGACAGCTGTGCCCGCCTCGAGAGTAGGGGCAGTAGGGTCACCCAGCTGCCGGTCGATTGCACCGGCTGCATCGATCTGGAGACCCTGGAAGGCGCCATAGCCGCCGATACGATGCTGATCTCGGTGATGGCGGCCAACAACGAGATCGGCACGGTCCAGTCGCTGGAACGTATCGGCGAGATCGCCTGCCGCCACGGTGTGATCTGGCACTGCGACGCTGTGCAGGCGGTTGGAAAGATTGATCTTGACGTCGGGGGAATGGGCATCGATCTGCTGTCCTTGTCGGCGCACAAGATATACGGCCCCAAGGGAATCGGTGCCCTTTACGTGCGCCGGAAGCGGCGCCGCGGAACACCGACCGTACCGCGGGTGCGGTTGGGGGCCCAGATCGAGGGAGGGGGACATGAGCGCGGGATTCGCTCCGGGACCCTGAACGTTCCCGGTATCGTGGGGCTCGGCCGTGCCTGCGAGATTGCGCGCGCCGAGATGGGTGCCGAGCGCTCCCGCCTCGAGCAGCAGCGTCGGCGCCTGGCCGAAGGACTGGCGGGCCAGCTCGCGGGTGTGACCTTCAACGGTCATTCTTCCGCACGGCTTCCCGGATGCCTGAGCGCAACCTTCACCGGCTGCTCGGGGAGCGATCTGATTACGGGACTGCGGGATGT
This sequence comes from uncultured Gemmatimonadaceae bacterium, assembly GCA_964456165.1. Taxonomy (GTDB): domain Bacteria; phylum Latescibacterota; class UBA2968; order UBA8231; family UBA8231; genus CAYWBJ01. The sequence goes on from CAYWBJ010000261.1 coordinate 4,291, forward strand.
GGCCATCTCGACGGGGGCGGCTTGCAGCTCAGGAACGGAGTTGTCGCACGTACTGGCGGCGGTCGGACTGCGGTCTGACCAGGCGGCCGCGACGATCCGCTTCGGGCTCGGCCGGTTCACCAGCGACGACGAGGTCGCGCGCGTCGTCGAGCGGGTTGCGGCTGAGGTCGAGCGCAATCGTCGGAGGGAAGCAAGCCCGCTGCTGGCTGCGGCCGGCACACAAGCAAACTGAGAGAGCCCGGCTCCGGCCTTGTCTGGGGCTGTGGAGCGCAGGAGGAGAAACAGATGAGTGCGGTAACATCGAGCGACCTGGTTGCCCGGACGAAGAGCGACATCACCGAGGTAACCGCGAGGGAAGTGCACGATATCGTCGACGCCGGCGGGGATGTTCACTTGGTCGACATCAGGGAGCGTGAGGAGGTGCTCGACGGCTTCATTCCCAACGCGGCCCTGATTCCCCGGGGCTTTCTCGAGCTCGACATCGAAGACGAGGTAACGGCGGACCGGGAAGCGCCCATCGTACTCTACTGCGCCGGTGGCACCCGCTCAGCGCTTGGCGCCCGCGATCTCGGATTCATGGGCTACACCAACGTGCGCTCCATGATCGGCGGCTTTAAGGGCTGGAAGGATGCCGGCTTTCAGATTCAGCAGAACGGCCTGTTGAGTGAAGACGACCTGCGTCGATACGCCCGCCACATAACACTTCCGGAAGTGGGCGAAGAAGGACAGCGTAAATTATTGTCCGGTAAGGTTTTACTTGTCGGTTCTGGGGGGCTCGGATGCCCCGTTGCCCTGTATCTTACCGCCGCCGGTGTCGGTACGATCGGCCTCGTGGATGGCGACGTCGTCGACATGAGTAACCTGCAGCGTCAGATTCTCTTCGGCGAGTCGGACGTAGGCCGGCCGAAGGTCGAAGCCGCTAGTGAGCGCCTGCGCGGCATGAACGGGGGGGTTACGATCAACGAGCACCATCTGCTGCTGACCTCCGATAACATCATGGAGGTGATCGAGGAGTACGATATCATCGTGAACGGCTGTGATAATTTCCCGACGCGCTATCTCGTCAACGATGCGGCCGTGCTGCGGGGGAAGCCGGTGGTGGATGGCAGCATATTCCGGTTTGAGGGGCAGGTGACCGTATACATGCCGCACGTGGGCCCTTGCTATCGCTGTCTCTATCCGGAGCCGCCGCCGCCGGGTGAGGTGCCCAGCTGTGCCGAGGGTGGCGTGCTCGGCGTGCTCCCCGGCACCGTGGGCGTCATGCAGGCAACCGAAGTCGTCAAGCTTCTGCTCGGCGACGGGAATCCGCTTATCGGCAGAATGCTGGCCTACGACGCCATGGACATGAAGTTCCGCGAGTTCAAGCAGCGGCGGGATCCTGAGTGCCCGGTCTGCGGTCAGAATCCCACAGTGACCAAGTTGATCGACTACGACCAGTTCTGCGGTCTGCCTTCACACGTGTAATCAGCTAGCCGGCGCGGGCGTCTCCCGCCGCCGGGAAAGTGCCAGAGAACGCCGGGGACGTCGATCGCGCGATTGACGTCCCCGTGCTATTGGAGCGGGCATGGCAACAGAAGATCTGATGCTGGCGTCGGTGGGCGAAGAGGGGGACGACCCCGTGCTTGCCTGGCGCGACGTCTTTGGCAACGACAATCCGGTCGAGGTGGAGTTGGGGATAGGCAAGGGCCGTTTCGTGATCGACGCGGCTCAACGCCATCCCGACCGCAACTACATTGGTATCGAGCGGGCCACGAAGTACCTCCGTCTCGCGCATGACCGGAGCCTGAAGAGAAATTTGCGCAACATACGCTTTGCCCGCGTCGACGCCCAGGAGTTCATCGAGTTCTTCGTGGCAGCCGAGTCGCTGCGGGCCGTTCATCTCTATTTTCCCGATCCCTGGCCCAAGAAACGTCACCACAAGCGTCGCCTGTTCCAGGATGGGTTTCTTCGCGAGGTGGAACGCACGCTCGAACCGGGGGGGCACCTTTGGCTGGCGACTGACCACGGCGAATACTTCGAGGTGATGCGGGAAGTGCTGGCCGGTAGCGACCGACTCGATGCCGTTGAGCTAGAGTGGGAGGGGGTCCAGACCAACTACGAGCAGAAGTACGTCAGCAAGGGGAAGTCGATCCACCGCAGGATCCTGCAGAAATCCCGATAACTGCCAGATGGGAGTCCCTCGAAATTACTACTGACACCACATGTTGACACCACCGACTTTGCCGACCGCCCGGTCATCGGCGTCAACTTGAATGACTGCGTCGCCTACTGCGACTGGGCCGGGAAGCGTCTGCCCAGCGAAGCCGAGTGGGAGAAGTCGCCCCGCAGGACGGACGGAAGGAACTACCCGTGGGGTGACAGCTTCGAGAGCGCGCCGTGAATGGTTGCGGCGGTGGTCGCACCGGGACCACACCGGCTAGTAGCATCCCGGCGGGAGAGGGGCCGTTCGATCTGCTGGAGATGTCGGGCAATCTCTGGTAGTGGGTGGCTGACTGATTCGACGTCACCTATTTCGGCTGGGGACCTGCCGCCAATCCCACGGGCCCGGATGAGGGCGCCCACAAGGTCGTCAGGGGTGGCTTGTGGATCTGCCATGCCAACTACCTGCGCTGTGCCAATAGGGACCACCACCAGCCCGATTACCGCAGTCGCTTCGTCGACTTTTGCTTAAGCACTGATTCATCTATTCCCAGATCAACGATATAGATCATCGGCTTGTCCTCGAGGTTGAGAAATTTGGAGGTGTCGAGCCGGTTGCCGCGCGTGTCGATCAGGATTTCGATCAACGGGCGGGCGGAGTGCCGCCTGTTGGTGCGGATCACGTGGCCGTTGGATAGGTTTTTGAGCTTGACGAGGCTGCCGATGGGGAAGATCGACACGATGTGGACCAAGGTCTTGATCAGTCGCGGATCGGAGTCCTTGTTGCGCAGGTCGACGATCTCGCTTGGCCCCTCGGACAAGGTGGGGGCGTCGTGCCCCGCGACCTCGAGCGGCTTGAGCAGACAATGGGCTGCCAGCCGATCGTCGAGCTGTGGAATCATCCGCACCCGCTCTCCCGGCAGGGGCGACGGGGGGCCTGGACGGGTTCGTGATCGGCGCGACTTCCACCCGCTCGGGACTCAGGTCCTGGATCAGGGTGCGCGCCATCAGTGTCTTGCCGCAACCGGAGTCACCGGTCAGAAGAGCCGTGCCCTGTTACCCTTTATTAGCGCATACAGCAGCTTGACGTAGGTCTCCAGAACGGCCGGTGACCTGTAGAGGAAGTGCGGGGCCGTCGTGTTGTCGAGGGGCTTCTCGGAAAGCCCCCAGTATTTTACTCCTTACTGTCAACGGCGTTGCAAGTGTCAAGGATGTTGTGCTCCTTTGGGAACGCCGGATGTGGGTCTTCGAGTAGGTCTGCCGTCGAGGCCCTGCGGGGCCACGATAGGCAAATTCTGCCGGCGGTCCAGTTTGTCCTTGACATCGCCCTTCGCGGCGGCCTATACTAATCATTGTGGGGCAAAATGGTGTAAAATGGTGGATAAAGACGGGTGGGGGTGTAATGGCCCAGTTCGAGGCGGCGCATGCAGTTTCTCGGTGAACACGACGTGCCGGTCGATGAGAAGGGACGGTTCTTCGTTCCTGCTGAATTCCGTCGTAAGCTACCGCCGGAAGCAGCCGAGACATTTGTGGTGGTCCGCGGTTTCGACCGCTGTCTCACCGCTTACCCGCAGCACATCTGGGAACAGACAGCCGACAAGATGCTGCAGCTGCGGCAGAGCGATCGCAATGTCAGGGTGCTCATCCGGGGCATGTTGTCGCAGGCGGCCGAAGTCAAGCTCGACCGTCAGGGACGTGCGACGCTGCCGAAGAAGCTGCTCGACAGGGTGGGGATCACCACGAGCATGGTAGTGATAGGGGCATTGAACAAGCTGGAGTTCTGGAAGCCCGAGGATTGGACTCAGTTCATCACCGAGGCTGATCCAGCCATGGAAGAAGTGGCGGAGAGCCTGGACCTGTAGTGTCGTTCCACGAGCCGGTTCTCGTCCGCGAGGTAGTCTCCGGGCTCGTCGTCGATCCCGGTGGGACTTACGTCGACGCCACGGCCGGCGGAGGGGGACACGGACAGGCGATCCTCGAGGCGCTGAACGCGGACGGTTTCCTGGTCGCGTTGGATCGCGATCAGGAGGCGGTTGCTGCCGCTCGGGAACGCCTCTCCTGCTTCGGGGCCAGAGTGGAAGTGGTTCGCGCCGAGTTCAGCGAGCTGGTGCGGGTGCTGGAGGACCGGGCGCTCAAAAAGGTCAGCGGCGTCCTGTTCGACATCGGAGTTTCGTCACACCAGCTGGACGCGGCCGGGCGCGGGTTCAGCTACCGACAGGATGGACCTATCGACATGCGAATGGATGCACGGGCCGGTAGTTCCGCGCTCGACCTGATTAACTCTTGCAGCGAGGAAGAGCTGGCGCAGACGATTCGCCAGTTTGGCGAGGAGCGTCAGGCAGGCAGGATCGCCCGTGCCATCCGGCGGCGGTGTAACCGGGACCGGCTGTGCTCCACCGGCGACCTGCGCGCCGCAATAGTAGAGACCGGTCCGCGGCATCCGGCGAAGACGCTGGCTCGGGTTTTCCAGGCTCTGCGCATTGCCGTGAACGACGAGCTGGGACAACTACAGCAGGGGCTCGACGCAGCCGTCCAATCCGTTGCATCTGGGGGCCGAGTCGGCATCATCTCCTACCACTCGCTCGAGGATCGCCTGGTGAAGCACGCGTTCGCAGACCAGTTGCGCGGATGCATCTGCCCCTCGGATCTGCCGGTCTGTGCGTGCGGTCGCGAACCGACGTTCCGCAAGGCCGTTGCCAGGGTGCGGGCTGGCACCGACGAAGTAGCCTCGAACCCGCGGGCGCGCAGTGCCACCCTGCGGATCTTCGAGCGCTTATAATTAGGATAGGGGTAATGTTTTCATGGTAGACGCAAGGACGAGATCGCGGGGCAGTAGCGGGGGGCACGGACTGCGCCTCCTTGGTGTGGTCATAGGGGTGGCGGTCACCCTCAGTTACACCTGGAAGAAGGTGGAACTGGCCAACGCGGTGCAGGGCATTGCCCAGGCGCGCTTGGAGACAGGCTCGGCGCTCGAGAAGCGCACGCAGCTGGCGTCCAGCATCGCCGACAGAACGCGGCCAGCTGCCATCAAGGTGATTGCCGTCAGCCAGCTGGGCATGAGTTATCCTTCCAGTCGCAACGTCAATTTCGTGCAGGTCGATTAACGTGGTTCGGCAACCCCATCAGCGGGATGTGCGCGAGGTAGGAACGCGCCGCCTGCGCGCGGTCATGATCGCCAGTGCCATCCTTTGGATCGCGCTGATCGGTCGCCTGGTGCAGGTGCAGGCATTGCGGCACGACGAGTATGCCCTGAGGGCGAAGGAGCAGTACGAGCGCCGCGTCGAACTCAAGGCCAGTCGGGGCAGCGTCCTGGATCGCCGGGGACGCTGCCTGGCCTCCGACCTGCGGGCCGTTTCGTTCGCCGCCGATCCGCAGCTAGTGGTGGATCCGGATGGCATTGCCGATCACTTCGCCGACGTCGGGGGTATTCGGCGGGCGACGATCCTCAAGCAGCTGCAAAGCGACCGGCGGTTTGTGTACCTGGCTCGCCAGCTGGACGGGGATGACTTGGATAAAGCGCGCGCGCGCGAGTTCCACGGGGTCAGCGAGTTCGCCGAGACCCGCCGCGCCTATCCCTACGGTGGACTCGCCGGTCAGGTCTTGGGGCACACCAACATCGACAATCGGGGCCGCGAAGGGGTCGAACGTGCCTACGACGAGCTGCTGCGGGCTACCAACGGCGAGGCGCTTTCCTACGTCGATGCCCGCGGCGCGCGAGTGCACGTGATGGAACGGGAGCGCAAGAAGCCGCGGGACGGCGGCTCGGTCTTTCTCACGATCGATGCCGTCTACCAGGAGATCCTCGAAGAGGAGCTGCTGCGGGCCCAGACCAGTTTCGGCGCCGAGAGTGGTATGGGTATCATCGCCCGTCCGCAGACCGGGGAGATCTTGGCGATGGCCAACGTCCCGCAGTTCGACCCCAATCATACCGGTGCCTCGCGGGCCGAGTTCCGCCGCAACCGGGCGATTACCGATCCGTACGAGCCTGGGTCGACGTTCAAGGCGATCACCGCGGCAGCCGTTCTCGAGGAATCCGTGGCTGGTGCGGAGGAGCGGATCTACTGCGAAGAAGGCGAGCTCGCGCTGGAGCATGGCGGCGCCATCCGGGATGCTCATCCCTACGCCTGGCTCACCTTCGGACAGGTGATGTCAAAGTCGAGCAACATCGGAATCATCAAGTTCGCGCGCCGGCTGGAGCGCCAGCGGATGTACGAATACCTGCGCAACTTCGGTTTCGGTATCCGCAGTGGCGTAAACCTGCCCGCCGAGAGCGCCGGCCTGCTCGAACAGGCCAGCGCCTGGTCCGAACGCACGCTCGAGACTATCGCCATCGGTCAGGAGATCAGCGTGACTGCGCTGCAGTTGGTGCAGGCCTATGGCGCGATCGCCAACGGCGGCAACCTGATGGCGCCCCGTATCGTGGCCAAGGTCGAGGATGGCGACGGGGCTCTGGTGGAAACGGGCAAGCCGGTGGCCATTCGCCGCGTCATCTCGGAGCGGACCGCCGGCATCATCACCAACATGCTCGTGGATGTGGTGGCCGACGGTACCGGGAACCGAGCGGCTATCGACGGCATCGAGGTGGCCGGCAAGACCGGGACGGCGCAGCGCGCCGCTGCCGACGGCAGTGGCTACGATCCGGAAGCCAACGTTGTTTCGTTCATCGGGTTTCTGCCGGCACAGGCGCCGGAGCTGCTTTGCCTGATCGTAATCGACAATCCCCAGCGCGACAGTTGGGGCGGCCACATCGCCGCGCCAGCCTTCAAGCGGGTGATGGAGCGGATATTGTACATGGACGGCGCCGTTGCTTCGGCCGCCGTGACAAGGGAGAGACGCGGTGCCACAGCGCCGGATGTGGCACCGCCTTCCCGGGCTTGGGCGGTGGCGGCAGCCGCCGCGCCGGAAAGCGGTGTGCGGGACTCGTCCTTGGTGCGATTGCCCGACCTGCGGGGTACGGATCAGCGGGTAGCCAGCTACCAGGCTGGTCTGCGCGGCGTCAGGGTTGGGTTCGTCGGCGAGGGGACCGTTGTCGTCGACCAGGTGCCGGCGCCCGGTGAGATGGTGGCTTCTGCCACGGAGGTTTCTTGTCGCCTTGGGAATGAGCCTAGCCTGGAGGCCCTGGCGAGTCTGCCGCTGCGCCAGATCCTGGTCCTCCGGAACATGTAGATCGGAATGGAAAAGTGGGATTCAGTGCCATGCAGTTGAGCCAGCTTCTCGGCGCCCTGCCCGATGCCAGGGTCAGCGGACCGGTCGATGTCGCTATTGGAAAAATCGTCAGTGACTCGCGACAGGTGGAGCCCGGCGACCTGTTCGTGGCCATCCGCGGTGGCGAAGAGGCGGACCGGCACGACTTCGTTCCCGACGCCCTGGCGCGGCGGGCCGGCGCCGTGGTGGTCGAAGAAGAGATCGACACGACACCTGCGACCCGTGTCCTGGTGGGCAACTGCCGGGATGCCGCCGGCAGGCTCGCTGCGTGCTTCAACCACCATCCCGATCGCGACTTGCTGATGTTGGGAATCACCGGCACGAACGGGAAGACGACATCCGCGTTCCTGGTGCGCCACATGCTGGAGGCGGCGGGTCGGCCAAGCGGCTATATCGGCACACTGGGACTGCAGATCGGAGCGGCACTGCAGCCGGTCGGTAACACCACCCCCGAGGCCGATCAGCTTTACGCCCACCTGCGGCGGATGGTGGCCGGCGGCATAGAAGCCGCGGTCCTTGAGGTGTCCTCCCACGCCCTGGCGCTAAACCGCGTTGGCGATGTCTCATTCGACCTGGCTGTCTTCACCAATCTGTCCCGGGACCACCTCGATTTCCATGAGAGCGAAGCGGCGTATTTCGAGGCTAAGGCCAGCCTATTCGATCGCCTGGCCACAGGTGGCACCGCCGTCATCAACGCCGACGACGCGGTTGCGCCTGCACTTCTCGAGCGCGCCCGGGAGGCCGCAATTACCTATGGCTTCGGCGCCGGCGCTGGTCTCCGTGCCGTAAGCGCCGACACTGTCGATGCGGGAACGCGGCTGACGCTGGAGTTCGCCGGATCGCGCTTCGAGGTCACTACCCAGCTGACGGGCAGCTTCAACTGTTACAACGTGATGGCCGCCGTTGCCTGCGGATTGGCCCTCGGGCTTGAGAGCGACGCGATCGCGGCGGGGATCCTCGGTCTTGAAACTGTTCCCGGGCGCTTCGAGCGGGTGCGCAACGGCCAGCCGTACGAGGTCATCGTCGACTACGCCCACACGCCCGCCGCTCTGGAGACGATACTCGCCACTGCCCGGGAGCTGACAAGCGGCCGGCTTATCTGCGTCTTCGGCTGCGGCGGCGACCGCGACCGCGGCAAGCGGCCGCAGATGGGGCGCATCGCCTCTACGCTTGCCGATCTCGTGCTGATCACCTCTGACAATCCGCGCGGCGAGCGCCCCGAGAGCATCATCGATGATATCTGGGAGGGGGTCATGGACCGGGGCTGGGACGGCCGCACCGGCGTGACCGCCGAAGTGGATCGGCACGCCGCCATCGGGGCCGCTCTCGCTGCGGCCGAAGCCGGCGATTTCGTAGTAGTGGCGGGAAAGGGACACGAAAGCGGTCAGGAGTTTGCGGACCGCGTAATCCCGTTCGACGATCGCCAGGTTGTGTGCGAGTGGCTGGTGGGGAAAGGGGGCATATTATAGTGGAAAATGTCCATATAGAGGACATTATGCAGTGGACGGCAGCAGATGTTGTTGGTATCTTAGGGACGCGATCGGTCGTAGCAGGGATTTCGACCGACACGCGCACGCTCCGCCCGGGCGAGGTTTTCCTCGCGCTGGCGGGCGGAAGCTTCGACGGTCACGATTATGTCGAAGAGGCGTTTGCCGCAGGAGCGGTGGCGGCGATCGTCGAGCGTTGGTCGGGCCACGGCGGCGGGCCAATGCTGGTGGTGGATTCCACCGAGCGCGCGTTGGGGCTGGTGGCGAGCAACTATCGCCAGCGATTCGACCTGCCGGTGATCGGTGTCGTCGGCAGCGCCGGCAAGACGACGACCAAGGAAATGATAGCGACCGTGCTTGGCGGCACCTACCAGGTGCTCAAGTCGGCCGGCAGTGAGAACAACGAGATCGGCGTCCCCAAGACGCTGTTACAGCTCAACCGGGATCACGAGGCGGTGGTCCTGGAACTGGCAGCACGCAAGATTGGGGACATTCGGTACCTGTGTTCGATAGCGCGTCCGACCATCGGCGTGCTATTGAATATCGGATCTGCGCACTTAGGTGTTTTTGGGTCTGTAGAGGGAGTGGCCAAGGCCAAAGGGGAGCTCCTGGATTATCAGGATGAGTCTTGTTTGGCTCTCGTCAATGCTGACGACTGTGTCGTGGTTAAGGAGCTTAAGAGGACAAAGGGGAGACTCCTTACCTTCAGTCTTGAGCGTGAGAGTCATTTTCGTGGGGAGGGACTCGTCCTTGATCAGGAGGGCTGCGGCCACTTCTCTCTACAGCATAAATCTTTCGATCTGAGGGTCCCGGGCAGACACAACGTCTACAACGCGGTGGCGGCTATCGGAGTGGGGCGGGCGTTGTCGGTGACGTGGTCGCGGTTGCAGGCGGCATTGGCGGAATTCGAACCGGTGCACCTGCGCGGAGATACCGTTAGTGTGGGCGGCGCCCGTATCATCAACGACAGCTACAACGCCAATCCCGGGTCGATGTTGGCCGCCCTCGAGACCCTCGCGGCGATGGAATCCGATGGTGGCCGCCGAGTGGCGGTACTGGGCGATATGCTGGAATTGGGCGCGGACGCTCCACATTACCACCAGGAATTGGGGCGGCAGGTGGCCGCCCAGGGCATAGATCTGCTGCTGGCTACGGGGCCGCTGAGTTCGGGGCTGGTCGGCGGCGCTATTGCCGCCGGCATGCCCGCCGCTCAGGCCCGCTATTTCATTAGTTGCGAGGAATTGACCGAGTCTCTTAGGGCCGACATTCGCCCGGCGGACCTGGTCCTGGTCAAGGCTTCGCGTGGAATTGGCCTGGACGAGGTCGTGGATGCTCTGATAAGCTCGAACTAACACGCCAGTTCGACGACGCGAGCCCAGCCCGCTCTGCCGGTGGCGACTCCCCATCGCCGCGGTTGCTCTTACCCCCACGCACAACTCCCCCCCTGATCAACCCTCGGTCGGAAGCCGTGATGGTTTCACTGCGCCCGGCGTCGGGACCCAAGCCCATGAAAGCAGTGCGAGCGGCCGGCATGCACATCCTTATCATCGCCGCCATACTCGTTGGTCTCGGCATCGTGATGGTCTACAGCTCGAGTTCGGTGCTGGCCAGTGTCCGCTTCTCGGACAGCAGCTTCTTCCTGGAGCGGCAACTGCTCCGCGCAGGTATTGGACTGGGCATAATGGCGGGAGTGATATTCGTCCCGGTCACCTTCTGGATCCGCATCTCGCCGCTCCTTCTCCTCGTTGGCCTCGCCTCGCTGGTGCTGGTGATCTTCATTGGCCAGGGGCCCGCCCAGCGCTGGCTGCCGATGCCGGCGATCCTATCGGGTTTCGCCTTCCAACCGAGTGAGTTCGTGAAGCTCGTCGTGGTGCTGTACCTGGCCGATGTGCTCGTGCGCAAGCGGGAACTGATGCACGAGCTGGTGGTAGGTCTGCTCCCGCGCGCGGTGATCGTCGGCCTGGTCGTTGGACTCATCGCGCTGCAGCCTGATCTGGGAACGGCGATCGCCGTTGGCGGCATCGCCTTCGTCATGTTGTGGGTCGGCGGGGTCCGCCTGCTTCACCTGACCGGGATCGGGCTGGCTGCGCTGCCGATGATCGCGCTCTCGCTCTACGCTTCGCGCTACCAGCTGCGGCGGGTGACGAGCTTCCTCGACGG
>CAYWBJ010000262.1:0-27259 GCA_964456165.1 uncultured Gemmatimonadaceae bacterium
CCCGGAAGTGTTGGCGGCAGAGGAATGCAGGGTCCAGTTGTCGAGCAGAACGACCTCGCCGGCTGCCATCTCTAGGGGGAGGGCTTCCCGCCGGGCGGTGACATCGTCGGCCTGCTCGCCGGTGAGGAATCCGGCGCCGGAGGTCGGGTTGATGACGCCGAGATGGTGGCTCTGTGGAATGATGGTCACACAGCCGTTCTCGAGCGTGGCGTCGTCCAGCGTCAGGTAGATCGTCAGGCGCGGATCGCGGTCCAGGTCGATCCAGCGATCCTGGTGCCACGGCAGCGGTGTGCCGCTCCCGGCAGGCTTGTTCAGGAACATGGCCCGGAAGATGCCGATGTCGGTGTCGGCCCCGTAGATGAGGGCGGTGACCTGACGGTACAGGGGCCGGCTCATGTAGGAGTGGAATAGGGGATCCAGCTCCAGCCCCTCGATCTTGCGGTAGTTGAGCGTCGCGCCCTTGAAGCCGGTAGACTGGGGGCCGTTGCCTTTGGGGGAACCGTCCGGGCTGCCGCGCTGCATCAACATGCGGTGATAGGGGACATCGGCTTCACCCTGCATGATGGCGTCAATGCGGTCCCGTAGCCCGCGCAGTTCCTCGTCATCGATCAGCTTGCCCAGGCGCAGATAACCTTCGCTCTGGTACTCTTCCCACTGTGCGTCGGTGAGGGTCTGTGGTTCGATTCCGGTCGTCATTTTACCTACATTTTTCGATTGCTGATAGTGGCCTGCTAAGCCTAGGACCGACCGCAGCGGGAGTCAAATTGGACTGCGTGAGAGTGCCGTCCGGAGCTGCCGTCGGTTAAGCGGATTGCCGCGGCCCCCCTGCTGGAGACGCTGGATTTCCTGCGGCGGCAGGAATAACCCCGGTTGGGTCGGTCCTCCCCGGGGCGCGGCCTCGGCGCTGGCGCCTAAGGTATGAACGGACGCGCCGGGCCGTTGTAGGCCTCGTCCAAGCGCAGTGCGTTACGCGCCGGCAGGTAGTCGACGGCTATGTCTACGTCGATCCACTGCACCGGGTGCACCAGTTGCGCGTCCTTCTTCAGCAGTTCCACCCGGACGCTGTTGGTCCCCTTCAACGGCAGTGCCAGGGCGTCAGCGGCCAGGTTGACGTGGAAGCGGTAGCCGCGCAGCAACGTGCTGGGCCGCATCTGGAAAATCCAGTCCACCTTGCGAATCCTCTCAGCCGGGATCTCGGTTCCGTTCCAGTGGAACCTGGCCTCGTCGTGATGCTGGAACTCGTGCAGCATCACGCGCAGCTCGCAGCCCCACAGCTCGCCGATCTCCCGCTTGCCGGCGATGTCGTCGGCGACGTCGATCGCCACCTCCACAGGCTCCCCCACCGCCAGCTCCCGCGGCAGCTGCTCCTCGAGACCGAAGGTGACTGCCGGTGCCCGGTCGCGCTCGGAGGGGCCGACCCGAAAGACCTTGTCCACGTGCGCCAGGTAGTCGGGGTAGGCCAGGTAGCGCAGGCGCATGTAGTCTTCCGGCGTGTAGGGATAACGGTGGGGCGCCGGGTAGTAACGCCAGTAGAGGATGCCGTCGGCGCCGGCGTCGTAGGCGTTGACGACGGCGCCGCGATGAACCTCGGCGGTCTGCTCGCCGCCGACCGAGTCGAGACCGCAGAGGAGCGTTGTCTCGGTGCCGGCGGTCAGCTCGGCGAGCTCCCTCAGCCTGCCGCTTTCGCCGGCGAAGTCGCCGCCGGCCTGCATCGCGACCAGCGTGTCGACGATGCCATCCTCGACCCAGCTCTTCACGTCCTGACCCATCAGGGCGTTGCCGGAGAGGGTCGCCGGCACGCGGGCTACCAGCCGCTTGCGCCGGCCCTGCGCCTTCTCCGCCTGGGCGCAGAGCAGCTTGATCTCCCGCAGCCAGTCGGTGAGCGTATCGGTGTGCTCCTCGACCTCGCGCCGGGCGATGAACGGGGCGCTCTCGCGGAAGTTCATCTCGATGCCGTCGCTCTCGTAATCGAAGAGTAGCTCGCGGATCACGGCGGTGCGATTCTCCCGAACCTCCGGCACGGCGAAGGAGAGACGGTTGGGGGCATCGTGCGCGGCCTCGGGGTAATCCGGTTCGTCGCCCACCTGCCACTCGGGATGCCGGGTGCAGAAGTCGGAGACGCGACAGTTGGTCTCCCGGTTCGGCGGCGTGTGGAGCATGTTGAGGATCAGGTGCGGCAGCAGGTTGAGTCCACGCTCGTGGGCGTGGTCGACGACTACCTCGAGCGGATCGATGCCCTGATCTAACATCATCTTCAGGCTGAGCCCGGCCCGGTGCCAGACCTCGTGGTTGGCCAGGTTGACGTTGTGGCCCCACTTCTCACCCACCTTGGTGTCGTAGAGCAGAATGGCACAGTCGCCGACCACGTAGTTGATGGTGTCGATGCCGAGGTCGAGGACCTCGTCTATGGGCTCGACTATCTGGCGGATGCCCATGGGGGGTTCGTACATGTAGATGCTGGAGTGGCGAGCGTCTGTCTGGAACATGATCTCGCGTCTTCTGCTCATCTCATCCTTACCTTGCGGGCGGCGCCATCATCAGGTCGTCGTGGTCGGCCAGCCGCCGGCGCAGGCTCGTGGCCGAGAATTCGCTCGACTTCAGGAACTCGAAGAATTCCACCTCTTCGCGCAGGATCATCTCGCACCGGCCGGGAAGGTTCGGGGCAACGGTGGCGGGGACCGAGATCAAGCCGTTGGCATCGCCGTGCAGCAGGTCACCTGGCTCGATGGTCAGTCCGCAGATCGACGTCGTCACGTCGAAGTCCAGGAAGGAGCCGCTGCCGTGGGAGGCCACCGAGCCGGCCGCGAACAGCTGCACGCCGGGAGCACGCGTCTCCATGCCGGCGGTGTCCCGCACGCCGCCGTCGGTGACCGCGCCGGTGGCGCCGAGCCGCTGCAGCCAGGCCATGAACATGTCGCCGACGAAACAGCTGCGCAGCCGGTCTTCGCCTTCGTCCTGGATGACGAGCACGCAGGGCTTGGGCGCGGCGGCGATAAGGTCCACGAGGTCGGTCAGTCGTTTGGGACGATTGTTGGCGGGTCGTGTCGTGTCGGCGGTGCAGGTGACCGCGTAGCCGACCATGGGCGGGCGCTCAGGGAAGAGGCAGCGCAGCTCCAGAGAGGCGTATCCGTCCACTTGATCGCGGACGCGGAAAGGCTCGATGGCGTTGGCGACGGTGGCGGTGTCGAAGCGGCGAAGCTGGTCGATCAGGTCGGGCATTGCGGCTCCTGGAGGTGGGTGCGGGCTCCATCGCGGCGGAATATAGCCAACCGGTAGGGAGGACTAAAGCAACTCCTTTTCCCGCATGATCTTGCGGACGCTGCGGCGTCCTGCGGCGTTCAGTGCCTCGCCGGTGTCGCGGATGGGACCGCCGGCGAGGCCCAACATCTCCAGGCCGCCCTTGAGCATCGCGTTGCCCAACTCGCCGCGCATTAGGGTCAGCGGCTCGAAGTAGTCGCGCCACTGCATGGCGGCGTCCCAGTCCTGGCGCAGGGCGACGCGGTGCAGTTTAACCGACTGGGGCAGGGTGATGTTGGCCATACCGGTGGTGAAGCCGATGGCGCCGGCCAGGTAGTAGTAGGGGACCATGTTCTCGCCGCCACCGGTGACGATGGGGAGTCGGCCGCCGGTGAGGAGGCTGCCGGTCCGCACCCAGTCGACCGCGCCGCTCTCCTCCTTGATGGCGACGACGTTGGGCAGGGATTCGAGGCGCTGGACCAGTTGCGGAGAGAGTTGCTGTTCGGGCGCGCGGAACGGCATCATGCCGATGTCGACGGCGCGGGCGATGGCGCGGTGGTGTTCCCACAAAACCTTCTCGCCCCGCTTGACTTGGGGTTGATGGGGCATGACCAGCACCGCATCGCAGCCGGCGGCTTGGGCGGCCTCTGCCATCTTCACCGCGTTGGCGGCGGTGCCGCCAACGCCAGCGATGACGTTGCAGCGGCCGCTCGCGCCGGAGACCGCGGCGGCGGCCAGATCGATGACTTCGGAAGAGGAGAGGGAGCCGAATTCGCCGGAGCCGCCGCAGATCACCATGGACTTGTCGCCGTCAACCGAGGCGAAGTGGGCGACATTGCGCTCGATGCCCTGTAGATCGGGCTCGTACTTGCCGCGACGGTTCTTCGTCCACTTGAAGGGGGTCATGACGAAGACGTAGACCCCGGGGGCGTTGAAGCGCTGACGGTGGTTGGTGGCGGGCTTGCGCTTGTTCATTCCAGGCTCCGGAGTGGCGGCGGTGAACGGCCTTCCCCTAGATTGTCCGCCATATGGCGGGGGCGAGCAAGAAAGGCGGTCATGGTGCCGGCTGTTGCTCCCGCGGGAGGCCAACATGGAGATCATCATCCGGAAGTACGCCCGAACCCTCTCGGACGGGCTGCAGACCCACATCAACCAGTTCCGCTTCTACGTCAGCCTGCCGCTCGCCGGCTATGGCGACGACATGAATGAGTGGCACGGAGAGCTCCCGGACGGCTGGGCCGAGTTCCCGCGACTCAATGTGCGACGCAGCCGGGTCTTCGCCGGCACGGCCGAGGGTAACTCCTACAACCACCACCAGAGCATCTGCCGGTTCCGGGATCGCTACGTCGTCGCCTGGTCCAGCGCCCCGGACCACGAGGACTCTCCCGGTCAGGAGGTGCGCTACTCCTCATCGCCCGACGCTGGCCAGTGGGAGACGGACCGCACCATCGTCGCCACCGACCCGGCCTCCGGCGTGGTGCGCAACCAGGCCGGCCTCTACGCCGACGAGGACTACGTCTACTGCTTTGTCGGTTACACCGAGCCCCACGCCATGGAGAGGCCGGGGATGACCAGCATCGTTAGCCGCGACATGCGGCTGGACGTCTATCGCTCCGCCGACCTGACAAGCTGGGAGGCGTTTACCGGGATCGCCGAGCAGGTTTACCTGTTCGAGGCGCCCCGGCGGACGCGGGATGGCAAGCTGCTGTGCTGCGGTACGAACCACCGGGATCGCTCGGAAGCCTCCATGCTCCTCTGGGACGACCCCGCCGACCCGACGCGGCCGCCGCGCGTCGTACAGGTCAGCGGCGCCGCCAACGGCATCCATCCGCACCAGGGCAGCTGGTACCAGGCAGACGACGGCCGCATCTGGATGTGGCAGCGAGACGGCGGCAACCTGACGAGACTGGGGCTGACCTGGAGCGACGACGGCGGGGAGACGTGGAGCGAGATGATTTCGACCGACTTCCCCAACACCTTCTCGCGTGCCCACGCGGGACGGCTGGGGGACGGCCGCTGTTACCTGATCGGCAACAACTTCGATCAGTTCCTCAACCGGCATCACCTGCATCTCGCGCTCAGCGACGACGGCGGGTGCTTCGATCGGATGTATACCGTGGTGCAGGGAGAGACTGCGCGCCGGGTGCGAGGGCAACACAAAGAGAATGGGTATCACTATCCGAATAGTATTGCCGACGGGGAGCGGCTTTTGGTGGTTTATTCGGTCAATAAGGAGGATGTGGAGGTGGGGGTTGTGGATGTGCGGAGTTTCGAGTGATCCAGCTGGTGGAAGGTCCGGTTCCCTGTCGGACCGAACCCTTGGGAGAGTGAACTCCGGACGCCCTATGTGACAGGCGCGAGCCGTTACGGGGCGTCGGGGGGCATGACGAGGCCGAACTCCTCGACACCGCCGAGCGGGTCGAGCTCGCGGTAGTCGGTGCCGGAGCGGCTGTTCCAGTCCCACATGACCTGGCCGTCCTTCAGAGTGAGATGGCAGAAGAGGCGTTGGTCGCCTTTGACGCTGCCGCCGGCGACGTCGCGGTAGGTGAAGTCACCGGTCATAACTTCGAGAGCGGCGACGTCGGCGACGGCGCCGATGCTGAGGTGGCCAAGCTCCTCGTGGCCGATCTCTCTGGCCGGGTTCACGGTGGAGGTGCGGATCACTTCTACGAGGGGCATGCCGAGGACCAGCAGTTTCGACATCACAGTGGCCATGTCCATCATCGGGCCGTTCATGTTCATGCTGTGCAGGTCGGTGGAGATGGAGTCGGGGTAGAATCCCTGGGCGATGGCGGGCACGGCGTTGCGGAAGTAGAAGCTTCCGGCGCCGTGGCCGACGTCGAAGATGACACCGCGATCGCGGGCCCGGTAGAGGTAGTCGAGGACCTTGCCGTTGGAGTCGATCCAGGGGACGCGGCCGAGGAACATGTGGGTGGAGATGTCGCCGGGGGCCATGCGCTCGGTCACCAGCTCGTAGTAGGGGCGCTCCCGGCGGAAGTTGCCGAAGTCGATCATGGCCGGCATGCCGGCCGCCTGGCCGGCGGCCAGGGCGCGGTCGGTGGAAATCCACTCGGGGGCGTGGAAGTGGGCGGTCTTGGAGCCCACCACGTACTCGGCGTGCTCGCGCATGCAGGCGGCGGTACGGTCGACGTCGAGGTCGTCCACGTTCTGCTCTGTGTCCATGGTCAGCATCCCAAGTCCGCAGATGTTGACGAAGGCGTAGGAGCGGGTGTCGAAGCGCTCGAGTACGCGCTGGCGGAAGTCGGCGAAATTGCGCCAGCCGGCGCTGCCGGTGTCGACCATGCAGGTGACGCCGGTGCGGAAGCTGAAGCCGTCGGGCATGATGCTGCAGTCGCCGGCCCAGGCGCCGGGGGATCCGGTGCTGAAGTACATGTGCGCATGGATGTCGACCAGGCCGGGCGTGACGTACAGACCGCTGACGTCGAGCAGCTGGTTGGCCTGCGCGGATGGGATGTCGGTGTCGACGGCGGCAACGACGCCGTCGGTAATGGCGAGATCGAAGAGGCCATCGCGGCCGTTCTTGGGGGCGATGAGGTGGCCGCCCTTGAGCAGCGTATCGAAGCGCATGGGGTCTCCTTTCAATCCCGCATGTTGATGTACTGGAGGGGAATGCCGTAGTCGTTGCCCTTGAGCAGCCGGATGACTGCCTGCAGGTCATCCCGCTTTTTTCCGGTCACTCTGAGCTCCTCGCCCTGGACGGCGACCTGGACCTTGAGTTTCGAGTCCTTCACGTCCCTGGTGATCTTGCGGGCGATGTCGCGGTCGATGCCGTCGACGATCTTCACGTCGAGTCTGAGCTTCATGCCGCCGGCTGGCTGCGGCTCGCCGAGATCCAGGCAGGCGGGGTCCAGCTTGCGGCGCACCGCGTGGGTGATGATGGTGTCGCGCAACGCCTCCACTTTCATCTCGTCCTCGGTTGAGGCGACGATCAGCTTGGCCTTGGCGTCGAGCTCGATCTCGGTGTTGGAGCCGCGGAAGTCGTAGCGCTGGGTCAGCTCCTTGCGGGCGTTATTGACCGCGTTGCTCATCTCCTGCATATCCACGTTGTTAACTACATTGAACGAGGGCATCACGAATCCTTCGCTGAAAAACCAGAAATTCCGTTGAGAATCACCGAAGTCGCGCACGGATCGACAAGAGCGGCGCCTGGATGGCGGCGATGACGGAGGTCAGCATGAAACTCACCGACGAACACCTCGAGACCTTCCACGAACAAGGTTACGTCGTGGTCGAGGACTTCTACCCGGAATCGCAATGGCAGGAGATCGTCGCGGAGGTGCGTGCCCAACTGCCGTCGTGGAACCAGATCAGATATGTCGCTCCCGACGCCGGTCGGGGCAAGGCAGACTTTCCGTACGAGGAGCAGTTCTTCAACCGGCTGACTCTCGATGAAGAGCTGATCAACTTTGTCGGCCGCGTATTGGGCACCGAGGACCTCCACTTCCGCTATGCCCACAACTGGGTGCGGTATCCCCAGAAGGACAGGCCGGACGATCCGCCGTTGCACCGGGACAACGGCAACAACTCGCTGCTGCCGGTGAACGGGGTGTGGAAGTACGGGCAGATCAGCACCTGGTACTTCCCGGAGGACGTGGGACCGGACAACGCGCCGATGCGGATCGTGCCGCGCCAGTACGGCGACGACGTCAGCAAGTGCAATTACCTGACGGTGGGGGGGAACACCCAGATGATCTTCAATACCCACATCTGGCATGGGCCGACGACCTACCGTGGCGACGAGGGGCAGCGGTATACGGTGACGCGGATTTACGGGCGAGCGGATCACTACTGGGAGGGGGTGAGTAGTTATACGAACATGGGATCGGTGCCGCATTTTCAGGAGTTTATCGGGATGTTGACCGCTCGGGAGCGGGAGTATTTTCGGTTTCCGCCCGCGGGGCATGAATTCTATACTGCGGAGACGCTGGGGTTGCTAGAGGAGCAGTACCCGGGGTGGAATGCGCGGGGGGAGTATACGTAGGCGCGCTGGAGTGGGTGGAGGGGGTGGGTTGCGATCCTCTTGGGCGGGCGGAAGAGAAAGGGGTCGCTGGCCGTAATTTACCCGCCTATCCGGCTCTTCTCGACCGCCTGGATCAGTCGGAAAGGGCCTTCTTTATACGGGCGGCAACGTTGTCGCGGTTACCGGTTACCTGGATGTAGATCTCCTGGATTCCTCTCGAGGTCTGGAGGATGCCCTTGAAGCCGGACTGGACTTGGGACTGGAGCTTGAAGGTGCCGGTGGAGGTGGTGCGGGTGATGGACTTGCCGCCTCTGGAGCGGCCGATTATCACGGCGGTCACTCCTTCGATCTGTTCCAGGCGGGACAGGGTCTCGGCGCCTTCCTTGTCAGTGGACTGGTGCCGTCCGCGGCGTGGCATGAGTCAACCGGTCTGGGTGTAGCTGTACAGGCTGGCGTTTTTCAGGTAGAATTTCAGGCGGATCTGCTTTCCCCTGAGGGCGTCGTAGCGAGCGGTTTTCCAGGTGACCTTGTGCTTGACGGAGTCACCGTCGAAGAGGGCGTTGTGGACGCGGTCGAAGCCCTCGACCCGGACGCCCTCTTCATCCATTACAACTACCGAAATCTGGCCGCCGCGGCCGGTGGCGTTGATGAGCAGGTCGCCGCCGGCGCACTCGAAGGGTTGGGTGACTAGGTAGCCTTCCTGGTCGGCGGCATCCACCGAGATGAAACCGTCGAGGCGGAGCTTGGCGAGGCAGATGGGGCCGCTGCGCCCGGTGGGGCCGTGCTCGGTGGCGCTGGGAGAGTAGTAGAACCAGAGTTCGTCGTCCACGACCAGCGGGGTGTTGGCCATGTAGATCTCCCCGGCGTCGAAGCTGTTGGGCGGGCCGTTGGGCAGGAAAATCTGGCGATCGGCGGCGCGCTGCCAGTCGATGCCGTTGCGACTGGTGGCCAGTTGGACGTCGATGGTGCCGTAGAATTTGATGTCCGGCTCCTCGGGTGGTGCGTGGTAGGCGTAGAGCAGCCCGATGTAGTGGTCGTGGCGGCGGAAGACCGGCATCCCGTAGAACTGTAGCCCGGGGGGATCGTCATTGTCGGGGAGCAGCACGTCCTCGGGGTCGCTCCACTCGATGAAGTCGTCGCTGACGGCGCGGCCGATGCGGCGAACCGGATTGCCGTACTTGAGTGATGGGCGGGCGTAGGCGACGTACTGGCCGTTGAGCTCGTCCCAGCCGAGCAGGGTGTGTGCGTCGCTGGCCTTCTGCCCCACGGGGTTGCCCTCGTACTTGGTCCAGCTGAGCCCATCGGGCGAGAAAGCGACCGAGAAGCCGTCGCCCGCGTTGCTGGTACCGCTCCTGCCGCGCGACTCGAAGAACAGGGCCTTGTAACGGCGGTCGGAGTCGGGGTCGCGGGGATCGTACACGACGTTGCCGCCAGCGGCGTTGATGAGGACGATGTTGGTGTCGGTGGAGCCTTCGTAATCGATCAGGCCCAGGTTAGGGCGCTCCCAGAAGATCCCGTCGCGGGAGGTGGCGTAACAGTAGCTGTAGAGCAGGTAGGCCGGGTCGAAATCCAGGTGCGCCCACTTGGTGTTGTTAGCGGCGCCCATCGGCGACACGCCCATGCCACCGAGGCCGGTGTACCACATCCGCAGCAACTCCGGGTCGTTCGGGTCCCGCATCACCTGGCCGTAGATCTCGAGCCGGCCCTCCCATGGATGCAGGGGGTACATTAGCGGGTTGCCAGCGTACTTGACCGGTTGTTGCAGGGTATGAGTCAGTCCGCGCTGGTCGGCGACCATGAGGTCGTCGAGGAAGAGCTGGGTTGTCGTGCCGAACCTGTTCATTCCACCGTCTCAGTCCGCGAAGCGGTTAACGTACGAGCGTGAGTTTGCGGGTAGCTGTTTCCCGGGCGGTGCGAAGCTGGTAAAAATACAGGTCGGAGGCCAATACCCTGCCGGATTCGTCCCGCCTGTCCCGGGAGACCGCGTGGGTGCCGCCTGCCCCCGGGAGGTCTGGATCGGCAGAACGCTACCTGCTGGAAACAGGCTCGAGCCGGCGGCGACATCGACGAAACGCAATTGGCCGAGAGTTTGGTCGGTCGCAAGCGACAGCGAGAAGAGGCGAGAGGCGGTAAAGGCGAACCGGCGCATTGCCGGGCCTACGTCTCGAGGTGCTCGAGCAGGAAGCGGGTGGCGTCCAGCCGGGATGCTCGCGACGGCGAGTGCCCGGGCGATGCGACCACGTGTAGCTCGCTCAACGGTGTGTCCGACGGGCAGGCCAGACGCTGCCTGGAAAAAAGTCCCATGGCAAAGCGGACGACGATCTCGGTGCCGACGACGTCGTCCTGGCTGCCGGCGCTCAGGTAGACGGCGGTGTCTGCCAGCTCATCGACCCAGTTGTCGAGGCGCAGGGGCCAGGTGTTGGTGCGGGGACAGGATTGGGAGAATTCCTCGGGGATGCCCCAGTCGACGCAGGGAGAAGGACCGGCGACCGCCCGCAGGCGGTTGTCGACGGCGGCCAGGCGCAGCAGGCAGTAAGCGGCTCGCGACACGCCATAGCCCACGACTCGGCCGTCGGTTCCGATCCCACGTTGCTGGCAGGCGTCGATGGCGGCCACGCCGTCGGCGACGAATCGGGCGAACATGTCGATGCCGGCCATGTATGCGGCTCCCATTCCGAGCAAGCCTTCGCCGTACTCGCCGATTCGCTCTCCGTGGCAGGGCAGGTCGAAGCTCGCTACGAAGTGGCCGGCGTCGAGGAACGGCGTAGTTGGCGTGCCCTGGACCTTGTCGTGCAGGGCCAGGTCTGCTGTCGCGCTGATGTTGAGCAGCAGTCCCGACTGCCCCGTCACCCTAGATTTTTCCGGGCAGGCGAGGGTGAGCTTGACCCGCTCGTCGGCGGTTTCCAGGTAGAGCTCTTCCAAGTTCATGCGCGGGGTCCCGATGCCGGAAAGTCCAGCGGCAGTATCCAGGAGACGATGCGACCGACCTCGTAGGTATGGAGGGGACACAGCTGGCAGCCGTCGTCGATGCGGTAGGTTGACAGCCGGCCGGTCTGGTCGCTTCCCGCGTAGAAGAAAAGGCCCTGCGGGTCGATCCCGACCGGTCGCGGACAGGCTTCGGCGCCAACGTGGCCGCGTGGGGCGAGGCGTCCGCTGACCTCGTCCACGGCAAACTGTGCTATGGAGTCGTGGCCGCGGTTGGGGACGTACAACATGCGGCCGGAAGGATGCACCCGCACAGAGGCGGTGCTGTTGCGGCCAGTAAAACCGGGGGGCAAGGTGGGCAGACTCTCGATCAACTCCAGCCGCCCGTCCGCGCCGATGCGGTAGGCATCGATGGTCGATGCGTCCTCGGCGTTAAAGTAGGCGATGCCGAGATGGGGGTGGAAAGCGTAGTGCCTGGGACCGTGGCCCAATGCGGTGCGCCATACGGGGACCTTGTGTGGCGTCAATGTCCCATCGGTGGCATCAAAGAGAAACTGGTGGATCGAAGCGCTTTGGTCGACGTGGGGAACGTAGGCGAATCGGTTGGTGGGGTCGCTCTGTATGGAGTGGGCGTACAGCTGGGTGGCACAACGGGCTGTCGGCTCGCTACCCAGGACACCATCCGGGCTAATAGGATGCACCGTCACGATTCCGGCCAGCAGGTGGGCGGCGAAGAGAAAGCGGCCGGTGCGATCGGTGCTGACGTAACAGGCCGCGTCCTCGATCTCGACCAGACCGGTATGCTCGAGCGCTGCCGTGGCCGGGTCGATTCGGTAGGTGGCGATGCCGCTGAAGTCTTCATCCCGCACTTGCTGGTAGAGGTAGCGCTGGCCGGGATCGGTGCACACCTGCCACGGCTCGTGATCGGTCGGCGTTTCCGCCACCTGGTCGAGGCGGCCTGTGTCGGCGCCCATCTCGAACGTGAGAATTCGTCTCTCGTAGTTTATCGGGACGTAGATGAGATGGCGCATCTGAGGTTTGGTGATGGGGAACCCGCAGAAATACCGCGATCGCGCCGGGCAGGGTCAAGCCAGGAGCCCGCAGCACTTTTGACCCGGCCGCGGCGGCTGCGTTAATTGGGGGCGAAGCGAGTTCGCGCCTCTGGCCACAGGTGGCCGGCGCATGCCGGACGTTGTTGCCGCTGCGTGGCGCTATCCGCGCGAGGCGGCTCCAGGTCTGGCACTCCGCCAGACAGGAGGAGGTTGCAGTGAGTCTACAGCCGGGCCGTTGTCCCGCCGAACTGCGCGAGGCTTTGGACAGCCCCGTGCCCTCCATCCGCACCCCCTTCACCCGGGACGGCAAGGTCGACCTGGACGGGGTTCGCGCGCAGGTTGACTTCGCCATCGCCGGCGGCGCCAGGACCCTGATGGTGACGTGGGGGGATAGCCTGTTCTCGGTGCAGACCGACGAAGAGATCGCCGAGCTGGTCACGGTTGCCGTTCAGCACTGCAACCGCCGCGCCAAGGTGATTGCCGCCGATAACTCCTGGGCCACGTCCAAGGCGGTGGCCTTCGCCGAGTACTGCGGGGAGATCGGGGCCGACCTGCTGATGCTGCTGCCGCCGGATTGGGCGGCCTCTTCCCAACCGGAGCAGCTCGTGGAGCACTTCAACGCGGTGGGGCGGCATCTCCCCACTATGATTGTCACCGCCTTCTTTACGACGATGGGACCTCGTCCCCCGGGACGGCAGCTCGAGGTGCTGCGCCTGCTCTACGAGCGCTGCCCCAACCTCGTTGCCGTCAAGGACGACGTGTTCGGCGAGGCGGGTGTGCGGATGTGCATGATGGTGCACGATCGCTGGGCGGTGGTTTCCGGCGGCTGGATGTCGAATCACACCCTGCAGGTGCCGTACGGCGGCGACGGCTACCTGTGCCTGATCATGAGTTTCCGCCCCGACATCGCGTGGGCGTACTTCGACGCGGTCAAGGCCGGGGAATACGCCAGGGCCTGGCGGATCGTGCGGGAGGTGGAGTGGCCGCTGCGGGATCTGATGGGGACTTTCGGGGTGAGTCTGAACTCGGTGTGGCATGGGATGTCGGAGGTGTTTGGGATCAGTGGGAGGTATCTGCCGGGGCCGTATTACACGTTGAGTGATGAAGAGATGGAGAGGTTGGAGGGGGGGTTGAGGGCGGTGGGGTTCCTGAGGTAAGACGTAGACCGGGGCCGGGCAACCTTAACCGTTTTCCTGATACACCGCTCACCCCCTGACAAACCCACCTGGAGCGACGCCGATGGGCCGCAAACCTTACAGACTGATCTACAACGCGGACACCAGCTGGGCGATGCAGAATTCGCTGGATACGGCGGATTATCTGCATGGGATGGTGGGGTTTCTCGAGGGGTCGGGAGTGGATGCGTTGTTCTGGCACGACGGGTCGGGGGGGAACAACGCCTACTACGACAGCGCTGTGATGGAGCTCAACGGCGAGCGGATCGGGCGGGTGGAGCCGTTGCTGCGGCGGATGCTCGATGCAGGGGAGGATCCGCCGGCGATTACGATTGCGGCGGCGCGGGAGCATGGGGTGGACGTATTCTACTCCTTTCGCATCAACGACTGCCACGACAGCCTCGGCGACGGGGAAGCGCATCCCCAGTTGCTGGCGACCTTCAAGGTGGAGCACCCGGAGTGGCTGATCGGGCCGGGCCATGCCTACGGCGGATGCAACCAGCTCAACTTCGCAGTGCCGGAGGTGCTCGATTTCAAGTTCGCCATTCTGGAAGAAGCCGCACGCAAATACGACTTCGATGGCTTCGAGATCGACTTCCAGCGGAACGCCCCGTATTTCATCCCCGGCACTGAGCCGGAGCAGGCCCACATCCTTACTGGATTCCTGCGGCGGGTGCGGGAACACTTCAGGGAGCGCGCCGTGGCGCGCGGGCGGGATATCGCGCTGGCCGTGCGGGTCTGCGAGTCGATGGAGGCCTGCCGGCTGGATGGATTCGACGTACCCGCTTGGATCGACGAGGGATTGATCGACATGATCGTCCTCGGGTCCGGTGCCGTCGACATCGAGGTGGAGGCGTTCGCCGCTCTGGCGCGCCCTGCGGGGATAGGAGTCTATCCCTGCCTTTACGGGTGGCCGAGCGGTTACGGTCCGTTCACCACGGCCATGTGCCGGGCTCTGGCGACAAACTACTGGCACCAGGGGGCGGATGGCATCTACACCTTCAACTGGAACGCACATACCCACGTACAGCGCCGGAGCGAGCCGAATCACCAGCGCTTCGCGCACCAGGTCGAGCTGTTGAGGGAGATCGACGACCCGGAAAAGCTGTGGGAATATGACAAGGAGTTCGTCGCCTGCCGTAACAGCGGGTCCCCGTGGTATCCGCACAACTGGCTGCACAGTGCGTTGCCCGCCACGCTGACTGCGGGCGCCAGCGTTGAGGTGCCCGTCCTGATGGGCGAGGATCCAGCGTGCAGCGGCACCCCCAGGCTCCAGCGCCTGCGGGCGGAGTTTCCCGGTTTGAGGGAGGCCGATCGCCTGGCCTTCGAACTGAACGGACAGGCGCTGGAGAGTCAGGAGCGCAGCGGCGATACGATCACCTGCCCCTTGTCTCCGGATTCAGCTTTCACCGGGCGCAACGCGGTGCGCGTCGCCTGCGTCGAGGGAAGCGCGGTTGCAGACAAGCTCTGGATCGACGTCCTCTACCAATAGAATTGACACACTTCCAGGAGTTTGGGAGAAAACGCAGATTCTCCGTTTTCGATGTCGAGGCATGCTTTTCGTCACGATCGGAATCAGGTGGGATAGGCTGCGTTCTGGAGCTTCCCTAATTCCCGTCTGGTCCGAGGAGGCCGGTTGCGGCCGCATATTGACATGCCGATCTGCAACCCCTTTGTTGGATCACTGGCAGCAGGTCAGGAAGAAAAGTCGATGGCAAGCGCCGCGCTCGGGGAGATCGTCGCAGCAATACGCAGCAACCCGTACACGCCGGACAAGAGTGTTGAGTTGCTGCGGCAGGAAACCGCGGCGAAAGCAGGCACGCCGCCAGCGGGGGCGCAATGGGAACTCGTGGATGCCGGTGGCGTACCCTCCGAGTGGATTCGGATGCCGTCGTCCCGGTCCAACCGCGTTTTTCTGTTCATCCACGGTGGCGGCTATTACCGCGGCTCCTCGCAAGCGACGCGATCGGTGGCCGCCTGGATCGCGGGCGCGACCGCTGCCACCGTCCTCTCCATCAACTACCGCCTGGCTCCCGAGAATCCTTTCCCCGCGGCGATTGACGACACCTGCGCCAGCTACCGGTGGCTCCTATCCGTTGGTGTTGCAGCCGAGCAGATCGTCGTCGGCGGTGTCTCGGCCGGGGGCGGTCTGACCCTGGCGTTGCTGCTGGCTCTAAAGGAAGGGGGGGAACCGCTGCCGGCGGGCGCCGTGCCGATGAGTGCCTGGACCGACCTGGCGCAGACCGGGGAGTCCTTCAGCGCCAACGCCGCAGTCGATCCGTCGATCAGTAAGGAATACCTGGATCGATTCGCGGCGCTGTACCTCGATGGTGCCGATCCGCAGACGCCTCTGGCCTCGCCTGTCCACGGCGACCTGGGGGGATTTCCGCCCCTGCTGATGCAGGTGGGCACGGTCGAAACGATGTTCGACGACTCCCGGGTTTTCGCGGCCAAGGCCCGCGCTGCCGGCGTCGACGTCACGCTGGAGGAGTGGCCGGAGATGTTCCACGGCTGGCAGGGTTCGGCCAGCCGCCTGCCTGAGGCGCGGGAGGCGGTCGCCCGCATCGGCGAGTTTTACCGCCGCGTCGTCGACTGATCCGAGCACCCCTCCGATGGCCGGGTACGCGAAGCTGGGCACAGGTGAGCACGACCTGGGGGCTGGCTGGCTGCGGCACAACCTGGACCTGGAACGCGGCCACTTCTCGTACCTGGAACGGGCCGGCCGAGCGCCGGCGCTCATCCTGATCCCCGGCAGCTTCGGAGACTCATCGTGCCTCAAGGAAATCATCGATAACCTGGATGCCGCCATCCATCTGGTCGTCATCGAGGTGCGCGGCCATGGAGGTGGCTGGCCGCCGCCGTTGGATTGCTCGATCGAGGAATTCGCCAGGGATGCGCTGCGGGTGGTCGATGAACTGGCGTTGAGCCGCTTCTTCATCGGCGGTCACAGCATCGGCGGGATGATCGCGCTGGAGGTCGGGCGGGTGCGTCCCCAGGCCGTTTCGGGGGTAATTTCCATCGAGGGATGGACAAGTCACCACGTGCTCGAGGAGGCCTTCGCAGGCCAGGTCGACAGTACCATGTCTGCGGCGCAGGCTTCCCGGAACGAGATGTTGCGCGCCCGCGTGTTGGACAGCTGGAGCGCGGGCGATGTCGCCGAGTTCCGCACCTACTGGAAGAACTGGGATGGCTACGCCTTCCTGTGCGAGACCGATGTACCGATCCTGGAGATCTACGGCGACCGGTCCGCTGCGCCCCCGCCCCGGCACAAGCTACGTATTCCGGAACGGGCCCACATCGACCTGCAGTGGGTCGCGAACGCCTCGCACAACCTGCATCTGGAAGCGCCCGGGGAAGTGGCTCGCTTGACCGAGGCGTTCATCCAGCGGCACGATCCGGAGCGCGGCGCGCGATCCGGTACCAGGAGGCTAGCATGATCGACGAGAAAGCGCGCGAGGAGTTCGCCAGGGACGGATTTGTCCACCTCCCCGGGTTCATGGACGCCGACGAGATGGACGCCATCGAGGCGCTGTGGGAGCGGGCGCTGCGCGAGGTTGTGCCTACTCTGTCCCGGAGCGACGCGATGTACGAGGACTACGATCGGCCTGATACTCTCAAGCAGGTGGCCCTGCCTGAGGTGGGAACCGAAGCGCTGGCGACCATGGCAAAGGGACGGTTCGACGGGCCGATGGAATACCTCATGGAAGAGGACGTCGTCGGGCAGGGTTTGGAGATGTTCATCAAACCGCGACTGGTCGGCACGCCGACGCCTCCGCATCAGGATGGGTTCTACTTCTGCCTGGAAGGCAACAGGGCGGCCACGGCCTGGCTAGCGCTGGACGACATGGACGATGAGAACGGGACGCTGCACTACGTTGCCGGCTCCCAGCAGGCCGGCGTGCTGGATCACCGGGCCTCCCAGGTCCTGGGGTTCTCGCAGGGACTGCTGGAGTCCGAACTGGCGCTTTACGGCAGGGATGTCGCCTGCCCCTTGCGACGTGGCGATCTGCTGGTACACCACTGCCTGACGATTCATCGCGCGGCAGGCAATCGCAGTCAGCGCTTACGCCGGGCCCTGGCACTGGTGTATTACGCCGCCAGCGAGCGGAAGGACACGGACCGGTGGCAGCGTTATCGCCAATCGGCAGACAGCCAGCGGCGGCAGCTGGGCGTACTCCGATGATGGCAGCGCCGGTGATCTTGCCGGCTTTACCGTCCTTCCTGATGTCGAACTGTCACTTTAGCGGAAAGCCGGCACGACCGGGGTCGAGCCGCGACGGGCCGACAGGTTGCAGGCTTCGAGCACGCCGATCACGCGGGCGGCGGATTCGGGGGTAACGGTCAGGTTGGCGCGGCCGAGCAGGTGGCGGTAGACGTTCTCGTAGTAGGCGTCCCAGTTGCTCTCGCCGTAGGGAACCTCGATGGTGGCTCGGCGGCCGTCGACCTCGGTCCTGACCAGGAACTTGCCGTCGGCCGGCTCGATCGAGCCGCGCTCGCCGAGGATGCGCCATTTCGGCCGGCCGGTCATCGACAGGTTGGACATGGTGATCGTGGCCAGACAGCCGCCCTTGAAGCGCAGGGTGTACTCGTTGTGGTCGTCGTTGGTGTATCCCTTCCAATTCCGGCTCTTGACCCCGTAGCCGCTGACCCAGTCGATCTCATCGTTGACCAGTTCCAGCAGCCAGTCGGTAAAGTGGGCCCCCCAGTCGTAGATGGTGCCCCCCGATATCCTGCGGTCCGAGCGCCACCAGTCGTGCTGCGGACCGAAACCGTAGTGCCCGCCCTCGATCCGGTGCAACCGCCCGATGATCTGCTCCTGTCGCACCAGCTTGCGCAGGACCATGAAGTCGCCGTCCCAGCGGCGGCAGTGGTACACGGAAACCATGCGCCGCCGTCGTCTGGCGGTGGCGATCATCGCTTTTACTTCCTTGCTCGTGATGGCGAACGGTTTCTCGCACACGACGTTGACGCCGGTGTCGAGGCAGCGGATCGCCAGCGGCGCATGGGTGTTGTGCGGGGTGATGACCGTCACTAGGTCGAGGTCTGCCCGCCTGAGCATGTCACCAACGCGCGTGTAGGTCCGGATCCCGGGAAAATCTGCTTCGGCGATCTGGCGGCGAGCCGGATCCATGTCGCAGACCGCAACCGCCTCCATGCGGGGATTGCGGATCATCCCCCTGAGGTGAACGGCTCCCATGCCAAAAGCGCCCCCGTAGCCAATCACTCCACAGCGAATCGCCTGATGTCGAGCCAATGTCATCCTCCGGATTATCCGCAGCGCAGGATGGGGAAAGTAGAGCCGTGGCCGGGGGCGGACAAACGAAGGGGTTTGCCACGAAACGGGGACCTGATATCGTATAAGGTCAACCGGAAAGAGTAGGCACTCGTCCGCATGAACTATCCCGATATCGCCCTGCAGGTTCCGGAAGTGATAATCCCGTCAGCGGAGGTGGCTCTCGACCGCTGGGCGGTGATCGCCTGCGACCAATACACGTCTGAGCCGGAGTACTGGGAGCGAGTGCATGGAGACGTCGGCGACGCACCGTCGGCGCTGAACCTGGTGCTGCCGGAGGCGCACCTCGAACGCCCCGACCGCAACGAGCGGATCGCCGGCATCGGTCGACGAATGGAGGCCTTCCTGGATGACGGGGTGCTCCAACAGCTTGAGCCGGGCTTCGTCCTGATCGATCGCCAGACGCCGCGCGCCGCATCACGCAAGGGGCTGCTGGTGGCGCTCGACCTCGATCGGTACGACTACGGGCGCAATTCCCGCAGCCTTATCCGGCCGACCGAAGGCACCGTCGTGTCACGCCTGCCGCCCCGCATTGAGATTCGGCGCGGGGCCCTCCTGGAGTTGCCTCACGTGATGGTTCTGATAGACGATCCGGAGCGGACGGTGATCGAGCCGCTGTTCGCCGGCGTCGAACAGCCGCTGTACGATGTGGAGCTGATGCAGGGCGGGGGCCACGTGCGCGGCTGGCTCGTCTCGGATCGATCGACCCAGGACCGGGTCGCCCAAAGCCTGCGCCGCCTGCTGCCCACTGCCGCCGGCGACGCGATGCTGTACGCGCTGGGCGACGGCAACCACTCGGTTGCTGCCGCCAAGGAGGTCTGGGAGGAGACAGGACGGTCCGCGCCGGAAAGAGGCGGCGACCATCCGGCCCGGCATGTCCTGGTGGAGCTGGTCAACGTGCACGATGAGGGCATGACGCTGGAGCCGATTCACCGCCTCCTCACCGGCGGCGAGCCGGCTGACCTGCTCGAGCGCCTAGTGCGGTACCACCAGGAGCGCGGGGTCAATCTGCACGTCGCCGAGCCCGGTGACCGGCCGGCCGGGGAGCGCGAGGCGGAGCTGCCTTTCCTTGCTGGAAGACGCATGGGCGCGCTACGGCTTAGCACTGGAGGTGACGGGCTGCAGGTTGTGGCGCTGGCCGGCATTGTCGACGCCTTCTGCGACGCCAACGCTGATCTGACGCTGGATTACATCCACGGCGCCGATGTGCTGCAGACCCTGGCATCGCGCCCCGGCAACCTCGGCTTCGCGGCCACCACCATCGACAAGCACCAGCTGTTTCCGACCATCCGCAGCGGCGGTCCGTTGCCCCGCAAGTCGTTCTCGATGGGGGAGGCGGAGGAGAAGCGCTATTATTTGGAGGCCCGACGCATCCGCTGAACCGGGCCCGCCGGGCGAGCTGCCGCTGCTTCGAGCAGGGCGTTTCGCCGGCCGGTTTGCCCACCATCATTCCCGCCCTCTGTTTCATCCTCCTCGATTTCCGAGATCGGCTGAGGACCGTGCGCCGCCAGCAGTCCGGCCACCACACAGGCGAGCGCTGCCGTCTTCCGCATCGTGGAATGCGATCGGTGGACCATTGAGACAGTATCCCGGTGTTCATCCCCACCCTCCAAACCGGCGCCGCGACCGGTCACTACACCTTGTAGATCACCGAGACTGGTCCTATACTTCCCGGCCCGATTTCCGCAGTGCTGCCGCAGTAAGGGAGGGCGCTCGATGGACATCCGATTCGGATACTGCGTACCGATATTCGCCGCGCCGGGCGGTCTTGGCATGCGTACGCCGAACTACGCCCGCCTCGAGGTCGATGCGACGCTGGATGCCGCGCGCGCTGCCGATGCGCTCGGGTTCGACTCGCTCTGGGTCGCCGACCATCTGATGCTCGGCGAGGACGACGCGATCATGGAGGCCTGGACCACGGTGGCGGCGCTGGCAGGCGCGACCAGGCAGGCGCGGCTAGGCATGATCCATTGCTGCAACACCATGCGACATGCCTCGATGACGGCGAAGATGGCGGCGACGATAGACCAAATCTCCGGCGGTCGTCTGATTCACTTTCCGCATCCCAATGCCCGCGATACGGAGCTGAGCGCCTACGGTCTGCCGCTCAGGCCCGAGCCCGAGCGCGTTGCGCAGATGGTGGAGGCCCTCGAGGTGATCCTGGCGCTGTGGACCAGGGATGGGCCGGTGGACTACGACGGCAGCTATTATCAGCTGCGGGAGGCGCGCTGCCGCCCCGCGCCCTGCCAGCAGCCGCACCCCCCGATCTGGCTGGGCATGACCGACGAAGCCGGATTCGCCGCCTGTGCCCGCTACGCTCAGGGCTGGAATGCCATGCCGGTGCCCGTCGAAACGCTACGTGCGCAGCTGGACCGGCTCGAATCAGCCTGTACTGCGGCCGGCCGGGCGATGAGCGCGCTTGAGCTCAGCTACGAAACCCAGATCATGATCGCCAGCGACCGGGATGGATTGCGGCGCCAGCTGCAGAATATGCTCGCGAAAGGGGATCAGGAGGCTGACCCGGCGCTGCGGGCCTTTGTGGCCGGCGATACCGACGAGCTGCCGTCGAACGTGACCAGGACCTTTCTGGTGGGGACCCCCGACGAAGTAGAAATGCAGATCCGCCAGTATCTCGACCTGGGATTCTCCCATTTCCTCCTCTGGTTCATGGATGCGCCGGAGCGGGAGGGGATAGAAGTGTTCGCCGAAGAGGTGATGACCCGCTTCGGCGGGAGCTGACCGCTTCGGGGCAGTAGCTGCGGCAGTCGCCGGCTGCCTGTGCCGAGACGGCTCGGCCGCAGGCGGCGCGGCATTGACTGTGGACCGCCGCCCTGGCGGGATTTGCCCGCGTCTGCTCTTGCGTACATTCTTGACCGGATCGCCAACCATCGATCAAAGAGGTGAAACTGCATGGCTACAGCCGACGCTGTCGTGATCGGGGCCGGCATCAACGGTGCCGCGACCGCCTACAATCTCGTCAGGCGGGGTGTGAAGGTAGTGCTCGTAGAGAAGCAGCTCATCGCCTCCGGCGGCACCGGCCGCTCCGCCGCCATCATTCGTCAGCACTACTCGAACGAGGTGCTCGTCCGCCTGGTAAAGCGCAGCGTCGACATCTTCCATGCCTTCGACGAAGAGGTGGGGGGCGATCCGGGCTTCGTCAACTCGGGATGGACCTTTCTGATTCCCGAGAGCGTGTCCGAGGGGTTCGCGGAGAACCTGGAGCTGGGCAGACGGCTCGGGGTCGACGTGCGGGAGATCAGCCGCGAGGAGCTGGAGGAGATAGAGCCGCGGGTAGATCTGTCCGATGTCCACCGCCTGGCCTACGAGCCGCGGGGAGGCTACGCCGATCCGCGCACCAGTACCCACGCCTACGTGAAACGCTTTCTGGAGCTGGGGGGCGAGCTCCGGGAGTTGACTTCGGTCACCGGCCTGATCGCCGAAGGGACGAGGGTCAAGGGAGTTGCGACCGACGGCGGAGAAATCAGCGCGGGCGTGGTGGTGAACGCCGCCGGTCCCTGGGCGGACCGGGTCTGCCAGTGGGTGGGAATCGACCTGCCGTTGGAGATCACCAGAGAGGAGGAGATCATCTTCGACACCACCAGCGCGGGTGGCGCGCCGAAGCTCTGCTTCTCCGACATGTGCAAGGCTATTTACTACCGCCCCGAGGGCGCCAATCGCACCCTGGTCGGACGCGGCTTTCCCAAGGAGTACGATTACGTTGAGCCGGACGGTTACAACCAGGAGGTCAACGTCTCCTTCATCGACGAGGTGGTCGAGCGGCTGCGGGAGCGCTGGCCCGGCTTCGGCCAGGTGCTGGGCATCAACTCATACACCGGGCTCTACGACGTGACGCCGGACTGGCATCCCGTGCTCGGGCGCGTCGATGGCGTCGAGGGATTCTTCATGTGCGCCGGCTTCAGTGGCCACGGATTCAAGACCGGTCCGGCTGTCGGCGAGGTCATGGCCGAGGAGATCGTCGACGGGACCGCGCGCTCGATTGACATCAGCCGGCTCAACCTCCGGCGCTTCGCCGCAGGCGAGCTGATCGGCGCCGCCTACGGCACCAATCGGGCGTAGGACCGTATGCGAATCTGCGTGATCAACCCGTTTGCCGGGACCGAGCACTTCGGCCGCGAGAACCTGGAGGCGATCGCCGCTCCGGGCACCACCTTCGACATGTGCGATATCGGCGATCGCTATCCGCTCACCAACAATCAGTGGATCTACTTCAAGCACGGTTGCACCGGTCCGACGATCGACCGCGCGATCGATGCCGAGCGGGAAGGCTATGACGGCGTCTTCATCAGCTGCAACCTCGACATTGGCCTCTACGAGTGTCGCCAGATGTGCACGATTCCCATCACGGCGACATTGGAGTCGGCCGCCCTCACCGCGCACATGATGGGGCGTCGGTTCTCGTTGCTCAGCGTCGACGACCAGAACGGCCAGATCCAGAAGATGATGCTGGAGCAGTATCAACTCGCCCAGGGACTGGTGTCGGTGCGCAGCTTCGGAATCGACGCCAATGACTTGTACGTCGAGCGCACCTCGCCCGAGGAAACGCATGGGAAAGTGGTGGCCACGGCCAATCGCTGTGTGGAGGAAGACGGCGCGGAAGTGCTTATCGCCGGCTGCACCCTAGCCGGATCGGTGCTGTCGAAGGAGCGCCGCGACAACCCGGACCCGGGGGCGGCGCCGATCATCGACGGGATGCTGACCGGCTTCAAGCTGGCGGAAATGATGGCGACGCTGGGTCAGGTGGGGCTGCCGCCAGTGAGCCGTATAGGCATCTTCGAGCAGCCCCCCCCTGAGGACCTGGCGAAGCTGCGTGCAGCCCAGGGGCAGCCCATGCCCTCGTGGGCCGTGCGTCAGGCTCTGCCTGCCTCACGGGATTGACGCACGCCTCAAGGGTTGGCTAGCCGGCGGTAATCCCCACCCTGCCGCTCAGCTGGGGTAGGATATCGAGAGCTCCAGCTTTTCCACCAGGAGTGCCGGCGCTCCCGGTTCCCGTCCCGTCACCGAGATTCCCAGCAGGTTCTGCCCGACCGCCAGCGCACCCCGATCGACCGTTGTCACCAGCCAGCCGCCGTCGACCGTCGGTGACGGCAAGGGGATGTTGTTGATCCGCACCCGGACCGCGCTGGCGACCGCCTTGGCGGCCGGCTGATTCGTCAGGCCCGGCTTGGCGTGGCCGATCGTCGCGACGATCACCGGGACGAGACGTTCAGCACGGGCGCCGGCGCCGGCGCCCGTATCCGAGAGCAGGAGGCGGATCGTCGCCTCGGCATCCCCGCCATCGACGGCGTCGGTCACGCACAGTCGCAGCATCGTATCCACCCGCTCGTCGTTGCTCAGCGCCACCGGCAGCTGCGCCTTCATGTTGGTGTTGGCGTAGGCGTGCCGCGGCGTCGACCAGTCCTCCGGGTTGGGAATTACTGTCGGCCCGTGCCCGCCGCCGCGCCGCTCCACGACGAACGTCTTGTCCTTGCCTACCAGAAGTTCGGGGTCGCCGATCTCGCGGTAGGCCTGCAGGTGGCCAGGCCAGTCCTGGTCGGTGTAGGGATATCCTTCTCCGTAGTTCCAGTTGAAGGCCTGGATGCCGTCGGCTCCCTGGTGCCACCAGTTGGCGGCAACGCCGCGCAGCACCTCGATCCCCGGATTCTGGTAGCCGTCGCTGGCGTGGTGGTCGTCGAGGCTAGGCAGCAGCGCTACGTGGGTCCCGGCGACCAGGTCGCGGAATGCACCCAGATCCACCTCGAATGAGCGCACGCCGAGGGCGAGAACGTCGACGAGGCCGTTGCCCACCCAAGTCTCGATGTCTATGCCGTCGAAATGGCAGCCGGCGAGCGTCTCCGGTATGCGGGCGCTGAGCAGCAACGGCCGGCCGCGGCATACGGCGATCTCGAGCAGGGCCTCCCGCAGCCGGCGGACGAACGCCGTGAGCGCATCCCGGTTGATCCAGCCCTCGCCGCTCGGGAAGACGACGCCGCGGGCAAAATCAAGGTCAATGCCGTCGAAGTCGTACATTTCGGCGACTTCCAGCAGGTTGCGGATCGCGTAGTCGTGCACCTGGGGCAGGGCGAAGTTCCAGTAGCCGTTGTGCTCGTGCACGCACCAGGGGGTGCGGAACATCCAGTCGGGGTGCTCCACCTTCATTGGGATTTCGGCGAACGGCCCCAGGTCGTTGTCCGAGCCGTTCATGCGGTGGGAGTAGAATGACTCGACACCCCGGCGCCGGGTGGCTTCGTCGACCAGGCGGACGATGTCGATGCCAGCCTCGATCCAGCTGCGGAAGGTGGGTTCGTCGAACAGCGGCAGATGCTTGCTGGGGTAGGGCACCTGGTTGCCCTCGGTCCAGTTCCACCAGATGCTGTCGTTGACGACGCCGTCTTGGTCGGTGAAATCGAAAAGGTGATCGACCAGGTCGTCGACGTTTCCGTCTGGGTTGCGGCGGATCCAGATTCTGGTGGCGAAAGAGACGTCGAAGTTCAGGGCGATGCGGCGTTTTCGCTGTACCGCCTGCAGGTGCTGAGGTGTGAGCTGGATCGGGTTTGGCATTGGGTTTTCCTACCTGTTGAGGGGTGTTCGGCAGAGGGTACGCTAGAGTTCCAGGGGCAGGATCCAGCCGGCATTGCCTTCGAGCTGGATGGGCTGGTGGATCGGAGTCAGGCGGCCGTCCGCGGCGATGCTGAAGGAGGCGAGGCGTTTCGACCGGTCGCCGGCGTTGAAGAGGAAACGGCCGCAGGGGGTGATGGCGAAGGGGCGGGGCATTCCTTCGCTGAGCTGCTGTCCCAGCGAGGTCAGCAGTCCGGTCTGGGAGTCGATGGCGAACATGGCGATGCTGTCGTGGCCGCGATTCGAGGCGTAGATGAAGCGGCCGTTGGGATGCATGTGCAGCTGGGCGTTGGAGTTGTCGGGATGGCCCTCGGGGGGCAGGGTCGATACGGTCTGTTGCTCGCGCAGGGTGCCGGCGTCGGTGTCGAAGGCGTAGGCGGTGACGCTGGAGCCCTGCTCGTTGTCGGCGTAGGCGATTGGCAGGGTTGGATGGAAGGCCATCTGCCTGGGACCGTGTCCCTGGCTGCATTCGAGCCGGGGCTGATCGGGATTTGGCGTCAGTCTCCCGGCGGCTGAGTCGAAGCCGTACTGATAGATTCGGTTGGCCGACTCGACGTGGGGGGCGAAGGCGAAGCGATTGGTTGGATCCGTAACGACGAAGTGGGCGAAGCGCTCGGTTTCCTGGCGCTCGACGGTCTTCTTGCTCAGGGAGCCGTCGTCGCCGATCTCGTGCGCCAGGACCAGGCCCTCGCTGTAGTAGGCGGAGAGCAGGTAGTGGCCGGTCGGCTCGGCGAAGAGGTGACAGGGGACGCCGTCGACGGCAACCTGGCCGACCGGGGTAAGTCCGCCGGTGGCGGGGTCGATGCGGCAGCTGGTGATGAAGGAGCCGGGGTTGTGCCGGAAGCCGACGTAGAGGGTCTGCTGGTCCCGACTGGCGCAGAGGGGGAAGCCGCCGTAGCCGAGGTGGACGTCGTGTTTCAGATCCAGGGTGCCGGTATCGGAGTCCATCGCGAAGACGAGCAGGTTCTCGGCGCTCATGATGGGGACGTAGACGTAGGTGGTCATGTTGTAGATCCCATGGGTTGCCCACGCTTGTTCTGCCTGACCTGCAGTGGCCGCCGGAGCAGCTCGTACCACTCTTCGGCCTCCTGTAGGTCTCCCTGCTCCCGCACATTGTGAACGAGGTCGGCGTTATAATCGTCCAGCACGGCGCCCGGCTGTACGGCGGTGCCTCCCTCGACCGCCGAGACCTGGCCGCCTTCCATCATGGAATGCATGCGGGTGAAGGCACCGCCCAAAAGCGATTGATCGTCACGCGGTAGCGCAGCTGGTTCATGAAATCCGGACACCAGTGGATGCAGTAGTTTTCCCCCACCGCTTGCAATGCAGCTCCCGGAGGTGCCCCATCGCCGGTGAGAGGCGGGCGACGTATTAGTTGTTCTCGATCTTAAGCGCGTAGCCTTCTCCCCAGGTGACGAGGTCGGTGCGGCAGACGGGGGCCCAGCAGCAGGCCGAGGGATTGCCGCAAAGAAGAGAGTACGCCTTGCGTTCGCCCAGGCTCAGATTCGCCAGGAAGAGAACGTGGACGTCGTTGTAGCTGACCTGCACTTCGCGGATCAGACCGGCATCCGCGACGCTCAGGGGACCTGCCGGCGGTCGGATCGGCCAACAGCCGTCGGAGCGCGGTGACGAACATCTCGTCCTTGAGCTCGCCGAGTTTCCGCCAGACCAGTCGCTAGCTGATTGCCATTGGATCACCTGGATGCTGTGACAAACGTCGGTTCGCCTCCAACCTTGCCATGGCAAGATGCCGCCGCCCCCGACCAGCCCCGCAACGGCCAACTCCTGTCCGAGCTTCGGTCCCTCCGAAGTCGTCGCAGGGTAAAAGGTGATTAATTCTAAGCAACCGAGGCGGCTGTCAGAACTCGACTGTTTGCGCAGACTTCGACAACGCTTCCTGCGCGTCTCCCAGCCAACGCCTGCCGCGCCTCTTGTCTTCGGGGGTCCTGCTGTCCTCCTTCTAGACAGCGCTCTGCTGGAT
>CAYWBJ010000263.1:0-4049 GCA_964456165.1 uncultured Gemmatimonadaceae bacterium
GTGGCTGCGGTGGGGCTTGTTCCTTGGCCTGACTCCGCTGCCTGCTCCGCCTGAGCTTGGGCTTGCTCGTCGTCAGACTGTGCTTGCGCAGTAGCCGCGACGGCGGGTGCGTCGTCGTCGTCACCACAGCCCACCAAGGCGATGCCTGCGGCCCCTACCCCAGCCTTTGCGCTCATCCCCAACAAGGCTCGGCGACTAAGCTGCTGGCGCTGCATTCTGTACCAATAATTCCGCTCTCTCATTAGCTGGGGTGACCATCCATTTCTTCGGTGTGTTGGGGATTGAATCGGGCACTGATACTTGTCAGCAAGCGCTGGTGGCACCGCAAATGAAACCGGAGAGCGTGATGTGTATCGGCACCCACCTTGGGACGTTATAGCTGGTGCTATCTCTGAGCAATTTTACAACCTTGGAGCGGGAGATGGGGTTCGATTCCCTCCGGGCACGCCACTCCAAACCGCCAAGGCATGGGTTTGAGGGAGCATGCCAGCCGTCTACTTTGGCTGAGGTCCCTTAATACTTGATGACTATCGCCCCAGAAGCGGGTGCCGCCGCACCCGCTTTAGGTGAAGAGATGGTCCAACGCTTGGGCGCCGGGAGTGTGGGGTGGCGATTCCAGCGCCGGAGTCGGCAGTCGACGGCCTTGGCTGACTCATAGGCGCGCGTCAGTCGCGGTAGCGGCCGCCGGCGATCACGAACGGGCAAACCCTGGATTTGGTAGCCTCTGAGCGCGGGTCGCGCGTGTGAGCCGCGCAAGGGTGAACTGTGGATAAGAAGCTGCTAGACGAGCTGCGCCAGGCACGCGCCGCGGCCATGAATGCCCGGCCGGAAGCAGCTCGCACCACACATGCTGCTGGCCGGCTGACGGCGCGCGAACGGATCGCCGCCCTGGTCGACGAGGCCTCATTTGTGGAGTACGGAATCCTGGCCGAAGCCGATCCCGACGATCCCGGTGATGGAGCGGCCGACGGGGTGGTGGCAGGAGCGGGAGAGATCGATGGGCAGCCAATTGTCGTGGCGTCGTACGACAGCTCGATACGCGAAGGAAGCCAGAGCGACCGCAACATGCGGAAGCTGGCGCGGGTGCTCAACCTCGCCAACCAGCATCGTTGGCCCTCCGTCTGCTTCGTCGATGGGGCGGGGGCGCGTCCCGGGCAGAAGCGCGAGGGTCCGGCGCGCGGGCGCGCGGGCGCGCGGGCGCGCTGGGAGGTCCTGGACGGCCTGGCAGAACTCTCCGGCTGGGCCCCGACGGTGGCCATCCTCTCCGGCACGGCACTGGGCGGGAATGTCAGCGTCGCGATGATGTGCGACGTGATCATCGCCACAAGCGATTCCGCCCTGGGCTCGCGCGATAGTGAAAGCGGGCTGACCACCACGCGCTCGGTGGCGGACTTCGAGCGCCGCGGCGAGATCGACCTGATGGTCGACGACGAACAGACAGCGATCAACGTGGCCCGCAAGTACGTGTCGTACTACCTGACAGAGCACCCCTCGGGGGACCCCGTACCCGAAGCAGCTAGCATCGCCGATATCATCCCGCCCGCCCGTCGTCGTCCGTACGACATGCGCAAGGTGGTCACCGCGTTCGCGGATGCCGAGAGCGTGCTTGAGCTGCGGCCCCGATGGGCGCCCTCGATGATCACCGCGCTCGCGCGGCTGGGCGGACGGTCGATCGGTATATTCGCAAACCAGCCGAAGTCACCGCTCGCTGGCGCGATCGATGCGGACGCTGCCGACAAGGCCGCACGCTTTGTCGAGCTTTGTGACGCCTATGAGTTTCCGCTGGTCTCGTTCGTCGACAACCCTGGCTACATGGTGGGACCTCGCGCCGAGGCCGGCGGCATCGCGCGGCATCACGCCCGGCCGCTGGCGGCACTCCAGCATCGGTCGGTGCCGCTTTATTCCGTGCAGATTCGAAAGGCATACGGGCTGGGACCGTTTGCGATGTCCGGCTTCGGTAGCTCGCGGACGCCTCCCGAGATGCGGCTGGCTTGGCCGTCCGTGGAGTCCGGCGGGATGTCGCTGGAGGGCGCCGCGTATCTGGTGCGGCGCAAGGAGATCTTGACGGCCGCGACGCCCCAGGAGGCGCTCGAGATCCGTGACGAGTACGCCAACACGATGCGCGATCTAACGTCTGGGCTACGTGCGGGGCGGACCTTCTCATTCGACGACATTGTGGACCCGGCCGACACCCGCGAGATCATCATGGCGATGATGCGGCGGACGCCTCGCACGCTCGGGAGCAGCAAGAAGCATCCCATCGACCCCGGGTAGCCTGGACCGGTCTAAGCGGTGTCGATGGGGTGTTTCTTCGCTTCCCGATCGAGGCGCCGAGGGAGGTGACGCAGGACACCGATGATGCGAGAGCGGGTCTCCCGCGGATCGACTACGTCGTCCAGGCCATTAGCGTAGTCGAAGGCCGAGAATCCGTCGCGATGCTGCAACTCGACGGTCGGCCAGGCCAGTCGCATGGCGGGCACCGAGTGCGTGTTGCCGAAGCCTGACATCGCAAACGCGCCCAAGCCACCGGCACGCCGGATCTGGACACTGAAGAGGGGCACGGTGCGGTGATGCTGATTCATCAGGGCCCGCGCATGCGAACGCCCCATGCCTCGTTCGGTGACCGTGGGGGACTCTTCATCCGACTGCCACTGCGTGACGACGCCGGGCGTGTCGATCAGGGACACGATCGGGTACTCGTAGGCGTCGCAGAGCTCGACGAAACGAGCGAGCTTGGCTGCCGCAGCCTCCGTGAGCGCGCCATCGTCGACGAGCGGCTGGTTCGCGAGGATGCCCACGCTGCGACCGCCCAAGCGGGCGAGCGCCGTGATCAGGTTCTGCGCGAAGTTCGGCCGCAGTTGGAAGACACTGTCCTTGTCGCAAAGCGCCTCGATCACGGGCAGTACGTCGTACGGACCGTAGTCGGGGACGAGATCGGCGATGTTGTCGTGTGTCGGGGAGTCCTCGCTGCCGGACGTGTCGCGATGGAAGGCGAGGTAGCGTTTGACGGCGTCGATGGCCACCGACTCGTCGTCAACCAGCAGATCGCTGCCGCCGCGCACGTCGTGCATCTCCACGGGGGCTAGCTCGTCCGGCGCTAGGTGGATGCCGAGGGCGGCCTCCACCATGGGCGGGCCGCCCATGCCAATCGACGATCCGCGCGTCGCGATCAGAAAGTCGCAAAAGGCGGCGAGGCTGGCATGGCCCGCGTAGGACGGACCGGAGACGACAGCGATCGTTGGCACCCAACCCGACAACTCGGAGATCCCGTCAAAGAGGCTGAATGGGCCGATTGCGCCCCCGATTTCGATGTGCCCCATACCCGTCCGCGGGTGACGCGCTCGGCTCCCTCCGCCATCGACGAACAACACGACTGGCCAGCGGTGTTCGTGTGCGAGCCCGAAGAGATGCGCCATTTTGCCCGCGCCGTAACCGCCACCGTGATCGGTGTAGTCCGTGGAGGAGGCGATTACCGTCTGTCCTTCGACGGCGCCGACGAAATCGACACCGCCGGCCTCCGCCACCCACTCGTCAGTTTCGGGTGCCAACGCAGCGATAGCGCCGTACTCTACGGCCGATCCGGGATCGAGCAGGAGTTCAATTCGCTCCCGTGCCGTCAGTCGCCCGCGCGTGCGGACCACCTGGACCGCATCCGGGCGGGCGCTGTCCTGTTGTCGAGCCCGAGCTCTATGGACCGCATCGATTCGCTTCTCGTCCAAGCTAGCTCTCGCCTTCCGTCCACCGCATGTTGGTCGATTAGCGCGGGCGGTGCCTACATATTCGCCGACCGGCCCAGCGATTGTAGAAGGAGCACGTACCGTAGTGTGCACCGAGAGGGATGCTCGGATTCCTCGGCGCGCCGGAGGCGAGCTTCCCTGCCTTGCAGGGGAGGGGCTCGTCGCAATCCTCGAACCGGGCCATCCCGCGCGCACTCTGCGGGCGGTGATGGGCCGCGGATCATCCTGTGATCCGAGTGTGAAGCGGGTGTATGCGAGGTGGGCGTGCGTCCAAGGGAGTTCGTAACGCCAATTAGTGAGCTCGGGCCAGTC
>CAYWBJ010000264.1:0-3284 GCA_964456165.1 uncultured Gemmatimonadaceae bacterium
CTATCCCGACAAGTTCCGTCAGCGCGTGGAGGACCATCTGGTCGCGCTGCGTACGGATCGCATAGACATTCTGCAGTACCAGTGGCGGGTTGCCCCCGGCACCGACCTGGAGCCGCTCGAGCTGTTTCGTTCTGTGGCAGAAGAGATGGTCGCCACGTTCCAACGGCTGCGGGACGAGGGCAAGGCGGGGTATCTGATGGTTTTCCCCAGCGCCTCCTGCAAGATGGAGGTGATCGACTCGGGACACTTCTCCGGCATGATCAGCGTTTGCAACCTCGCCCGCCTGGACTACGGCGCCCTGCGTTCAGAGTTGGAACGGAGAAACATGGGGCTGCTCGGCTTCAGTCCGCTGCATGGCGGCATGCTCACAGACCAGCACGAACACCATCCCACGGACAGCGACGATCGGCGCAGCGGTGAGAAATACGAGAAGGAGTACGCGAAGCGTCAGCGTATCGTCGAATTCTTCGGCGAGGAGATCGGTCCTTCGATGACTAGCTTCGCCTTGCGAGCGCTGTTGTCGACGCCGGTCATGGGAAGTCTGATCACCGGAATGAGTACGGTAGAGCAGGTGGACGAGATCGTCGCGGCCCTGGAGGCACCTGCTCTACCGCCAGATGTCTTCGAGCGCGCCGTCGCGTTGTGGGAGAAGGAACTGGCGGCCATCGGCGGGTCGTGACACCACCCGGAGCCCAGATGACCAGGGCTGCCCCACATCCGATAGCCTCTCTTTCAGGGAGGCTGGAATGAGTTCGATATCAGCGGCCCGGCGCACCAGACCGGATTGTATGAATGGTAACATGTTCATCAAACGGCCGCCCACCGCATTTGAGCAACCTGTGAACCGGAGCGGGAAATGAGAAAAGTAAGCGCGCTGGTATTCGGCGGCGGCGAGATCCACGACTGGGAGGGGATACAGCCCGTCCTGGTCGCGGCGCTGGAAGCTTCTGACGCCTTCGACCTGGACACCACACAGGAAGACCTCGGCGCGCTGGAAAGGCTCGACCCTTACGACGCGCTGATCTTCCACTACACCGTCGGTCAGATCACCGACTCCCAGCGCGACAGTCTGTCGCGCTGGCTCATCAGCGGCAAGGGTTATGTGGGCATCCACAGCGCTGCCGACTCGTTCCGCGACGACCCGACCTACCGCAATATGGTCGGCGGGCACTTCGTGTCTCACCCGCGCTACCGCCAGTACCAGGTCAGCGTCAAGGACCCCGGACACCCCATCATGGCGGGCATCGACGAGGAGTTCATGGTCGAGGACGAGCAGTACATCCTAGACTACGACCCGCGCGTCCACGTGCTCGCCAACGCGCTCTACAGGGGCGAGACCATGCCGGTGGCCTGGACCAAGAGCCACGGCGAAGGCCGGGTGTTTTACCAGGCCCTCGGTCACGATCCCCGCGCCTGCAGGCACCCGGTTTTCGCCCAGATGCTGGTGCAGGGCACCCTGTGGGCGGCGGGCGTGCACTAGCTGCCCGCCCACACCCTGGCCAATTCTGCCGTGCGCACCCTAGCGTTGCTGTTCGGCTGTGAAGCCCTCGCCCGCAGCACCAACACCATCCTGCTGACCACCATGGCGCTGTGCGGCAGCTACCTGGCCCCCGACCCGGCAGTAGCCACCCTGCCGCTGGCTCTGGCGCCGGTCTCCACCATGCTGATCA
The DNA here is from genome assembly GCA_964456165.1 of uncultured Gemmatimonadaceae bacterium. Classification (GTDB taxonomy): domain Bacteria; phylum Latescibacterota; class UBA2968; order UBA8231; family UBA8231; genus CAYWBJ01. The sequence continues at coordinate 1,671 of CAYWBJ010000264.1, forward strand.
CCGTGCCGGCCGCCCGGCTGATGCAGCGTCACGGCCGGCGCGCCGGTTTTGCCGTGGGCGCCGGCCTGGGCATCGTGGGGGCGCTGGTCTGCAGCGCGGCCGTGGTCATGAGCCACTTCCCCACCCTCTGTGCCGGTGCCATGCTGCTCGGCAGCTTCAACGGGTTCGCCACCTACATCCGCTTTGCCGCCGGCGAGGCCGCACCCGCCGAATTTCGCTCGCGCGCCATCTCGCTGGTCATGGCCGGTGGCATCGCTGCCGCCTTCATCGGCGCCAACCTAGCTGTCCAGGCGCGCGACTGGTTCCCCGGCTATCCCTTTGCCGGCCCATTCGTCAGCGTAGCGTTGCTGCACGTCGGGCTACTGACCCTGCTCGGCTTCACCCGCCTGCCCAAACCACAGGCCGCAGACACCCGAAGCAGCGGCCGTCCGCTACGGCAGATCGCCCGCCAGCCCGATTTCATGCTGGCGGTGATCGGCGCCTTCACCAGCTGGGGCGTGATGTCCCTGCTGATGAACGCCACGCCGCTGTCCATGGAGCGCCACCACCACAGCTTCGACGACACCGCCTGGGTCATCCAGTGGCACATCTTGGGGATGTACGTGCCTTCCTTTTTCACCGGGCACCTGATCCGTTGGTGGGGCGAGCACCGGATCATGTCAGCAGGCCTGCTGCTGCTGCTTGGCGCCGCCCTGGTGAACACGGGTGGCACCGGGCTCTACCAGTACTGGCTCGGACTGACCCTGCTGGGGGTCGGCTGGAATTTCCTGTTCACCGGCGCCACGACCCTGCTCACGCAGACCTACGAGCCACCGGAGAAGGCCCGCGTCCAGGCCTTCAACGACTTCGCGATCTTCGGCATCATGGTGCTGTCCACATTCAGCTCCGGCCCGCTCGAAAACCTCGTTGGCTGGGCCACCCTGAACCGCATGGCCGTACCGCTGGTGCTGCTGGTCGGGTTGGGCTTCGCCCTGATCCACGTTCGCCGCCGGATCGAGACCTCCACTTGAATCGTGTCGGCGCCACGCTTACTGGCATTGGTACGACTCGCGATTGCCAGCTATGGCAGCCCTCATCAGAGCAGTCATCACGCCCATCCGCATGAAACTATGTTGGCGGCGCCCCGCTGGAAGCGTCTAAAGACGCGCGACGACGTCGAGGAGGAGGTCGTCTCCAAGATCCAGGCAGCCATGGCAGGAAGCGGCTATATCTTTGGCGTCGACCACAGCGTGCCCAACGACGTGCCTCTCGAGAACTTCCGCTTCGCCATAGAGCTGGTGAAGCGCTATGGCAGGTACGGATAGTCCTCCTCGATCATCTCGAGCGGAGCCGAGAACCACGAGCAGATCGATTCTCAGAGGCAGCGTGCAGTCGATTGACGGGCAGCTCAGAAGATGTGCACCAGCAGGCCGGATCGGATATGCAATCTAACTACTGGCGGTCGTGCGGCATCGAGCTGCCAGCCGATGTTTCCGGTTACCTCGTCTTCCTGTGGGGCGGATGCCGGTTGCCTGCTTCCCGCACTGTCGCAATGGCGGGGCGGTCCATGGCAATTCCGTCGCGAGTGACGTCGACCTTGACCTCGTGACGGAATTCTAGCGCATCGCTCGTCGT
>CAYWBJ010000265.1:0-2000 GCA_964456165.1 uncultured Gemmatimonadaceae bacterium
GGCCATCGTTTCGATCTGCAGCCGCCAGGCGAAGGCCTGCTCCAGCGAGTCGACGTAGGCCCGGCGCGCGGCGTGGGTCCGCTCGCGCAGCATCACTTTGAGGATCTGCGGCTGTATCTCTTCGAAGGTGGCGATGTACTCATCGAGCACCCTGAAGATCTCCCAGCCGTTAGGGACGCGGATCAGCTCCGACACCTCGCCGACCTGCAGACCGAAGAGCGGCTCGCGGACCGCATCGGTGGCATTCAGGCGGCTGTAGAAGTAGGGTTTCTCGCCACCGCGAGCCGCTGTGGTGCGGTTGTCGGAATACTCGTGCGCCACCACCTCGAAGGCGGTGCCGCGATCTAGCGCGGCAAGGGCGGCTGTGCCACGCTCCCGATCACGGATGAAGATGTGGGCGATCTTGATCTGGCGCGCCCAGTTCTGCTCCTCAAACTCGCGGCGCATGTCCTCGTTGCTCAGAACCACCCGCGGCCGCACCATCCGGCCCTCCATCTCCTCACCCAACCTAGCCCTGAGGGCGATCGCCAGGTTGCCCTGCAGCTCGGGACTGGCCCCCAGGCCCCGGCGCTCCGCCTCGACCAGGATCAGGGTGCGATCAACAAGGGACTGCAGGTAATCCCGCACCCGGGGCTCACCCTCGAGTTCGCTGTGGGTCCACTCCTGCAGGCCCGTGACGAACCGCCTGAACTCGCCGGCCTCGACCCGCCGACCACTGACCTCGGCGAGCACCGTCGCATTGTCGGGTCCGCCGGCCGTACTGCAGGCCATCATGTCCAGGCATATCAGGCCAAGGACGTACGGCACACCGCGGCGTCGGAGCGCCCGAAGGTTGAGCGAAACGAATTTTTGTAGGTAGATTCGCGCCATGGGCGGATGGTCGGGAATATAGTGCCGGTGCCTGCCATGGACAATCCGTCGCCCCTGCATGCCGGCGAAATGAGAATTGTTGCTTGACACTACCGCTTGAAGTAGATTAAACATTAGTATTGTATTACAGGTAGTATTGTATTACAGGTGGAAACGGTGGACGGCCAAGCAAAGAACGGCCGAGTAGAATTTCGGAACTAAGCTCGGAAGAAAGGAGGTCTCGGTTTATACAAGCGTCACTTGCCTAGGCAAGAACGCTCGATGTTGCTAGTATCGACCTGTTCTAAAATGTACCGATGTACCGTCGCACACCTGAAAACTACTCGCTCTCAGGAGGTTCTTACGAAATGAAGAAGCTCGCACTCATTCTCGCAGTTGTAATGATCGCTAGCGCCAGCTGGGCCCATCTGCCCGTCGATGTCGTCTTCCCGGCCGTCCATTTCCCCGATGCAAACGTCCCCACCATCGATGGCAACCTGGTCGACTGGGATGTCATCCCCGAGGGTTACTGGATCAACCACGAGCAGCTGACCGAGACGGTCAAAGGCGTCGGCACCGACTGGGACGCCACCGACCTGGCCTTGCGCGCGATCGTTGGCTACAACCCGAACACGAACAAGCTGTACGTGATGGAAGATCGCTTCGATGACCAGATCTGGGTCACCACCGGCTGGGAGCCGATGGAAATGGTCTTCGACGCCGACCACAGCGGCGGCATGTTCAATGTCTGGCCCGATGTCGAGGATCAGGACCAGAAGGACCTGCTCCACGGCTCCCATGCCCAGAACTACGGCTTCAACCAGGGCGGCCCGGGACTGAATCACTGGGGCAAAGCCCAGTGGATCACCAATCCTCCCTACGGTCAGTTCGCCAAGTCGCAGACCGTCGATGAGGGTGGTGAAGGCCAGTTCTTCGCCGAATACCAGCTCACGGGGTTCGACAACCTGAACTGGAACGGCATCGACCAGAGCACGATCCACCAGCTGACCGAAGGCGACGTCACCGGTTTCCACTTCACCATCATCGACAGCGACGTCGAAACCTATGAGGGCTACTGGACCCTGAGCGGCGCCACCGACAGCTACTTCCAGGGCGACCTGCTCTCCGACTTCTTCCTGGCTCCCATCGAT
>CAYWBJ010000266.1:0-41738 GCA_964456165.1 uncultured Gemmatimonadaceae bacterium
GCTGATGAACGTCGCGGCTACTGTTGCGTTCGCGCGTGGCGATCTGACCCTGGGAGCCACCATCATGCTGGCAGCTGGGTTGTGCGACATTCTCGATGGTCAGGTGGCGCGCGAGGGGCGTGTGGAAACCAAGTTTGGCGCCCTGCTCGACTCCACCGCCGACCGCTACTCCGAAATCCTCGTCTTCTTCGGAATCGGCGCCTATCTCATATCGCGCGACGCCTGGCCGGAATGCGCGATCCTCTTCTTTGCGCTGACGGGATCGCTGATGGTCAGCTATGTTCGCGCACGGGCGGAGGGCCTCGGCGAGGATTGCAAGGTCGGATTCATGCAGCGGCCGGCCCGGATCGTGGTGCTCGCTTGCGGCGGAATAGTTGGCCACGTGGGGTTGGTGTTCGCTCTGGTCGTGCTGGCGGTGACTACCAACTACACCGTCCTCGAGCGGCTGACCTACATCCGTAAGAAAATGAAGTCGAGCGCCGAGTCGGCCGCCTCGGTCTGACCGGCAACGCGACTTTTCGCCCGCACCCACATTGTAGCCGTCGTATCAGTGCACATTGGCGACCCCTCTGTTTATCGTTTTCGAAGGCATCGACGGTAGCGGCACGACCACCCAGACCGGCAAGTTGGCCGACCACATCTTGGCGTTGGGCCACGGTGTGGTGCGAACGCGCGAACCGGGGGGTACGCCCCTGGCCGAGAGGATCCGCAACCTGGTGCTACAGCCCACCGAAGAAGAAATCCAGTTCACCGCCGAACTTCTGCTCTACGCCGCCAGCCGAGCTCAGCACGTGGCCACGGTGATCGCCCCGAGCCTGGCGGCGGGAACCCCGGTGGTGTGCGATCGGTTTACCTACTCGACCGTTGCCTACCAGGGTTTCGGCCGGCAACTGGATCGGCCGATGGTAAACGAGCTTAACGAGTTAGCCTGCATGGGGACCGTGCCGGATTTGACCATCTTTCTGGAGTTGCCGGCCGCAGAGAGCACCCGCCGTCGGTTGGAACGGGAACAGCAGCCCGACCGGCTCGAGGCCGCCGGCGCCGCTTTCTTGGAACGCGTCCGCACGGGCTACACCGAACTCGCCCGCACTGGCGACCCGGCGACCCTGGCCATCGACGCGACCGCCGACGCCGACGCGGTAGCGGCAAACATCATCGCCGAGGTTGAATCGAGATGGCCTGGATTCCCATACCGAGATTGAGGATGATAATCGAACGTCCGCTCTACCTGATCGCTGTCGCCGTGCTGAGCGTCGCCCAGTACGGTAGTGCAGCGACCAGGGCGCAGGACCCGTACGAGCAGGTAAACGATAGCTGGGATCAGTTCGGGGCGGTCTACAACCGGATCCTCGACAACTACTACGACGATCTGGATCAGGCGGCCGTGATGCAGGCAGCCATTCACGGCATGCTGGATGAACTGGATTCTTACAGCCAGTTCTACGACGCGGAAGGACTACGCCAGTTGCGGCAGGATACCTCGGGCAAATTCGCCGGCCTGGGGATAACGGTGGGCGTTAAAGACCGCTATCCGGTGGTGATCGCGCCCATTAGAGACACCCCCGCGGCGCGCGCAGGCCTGCTGCCGGGGGACCTCATCGTCGAAATCGAGGGGCGTGACACGCGAGGTCTCGGCCTGAAGGAAGTCGTCGAGATCCTGCGTGGCGAGCCCGGGACCAAGGTTGCCATCAGCGTCAATCGCAATAACGCAGCTGCGTCAAGGCGTGTCGAGATCGAGCGCGAGATCATCCGCATCAGGAGCGTGGCACTGGTCGCCGAGATTGGACCGAGCGTGGGGTACATCGGCATGCGCCAGACCCGGTTCTCGGAAGACACTGCTGCGGAGGTGGCGGCGGCCCTGAGACAGCTCAAGCGCGATAACGTCTCTGGTGCGATCCTAGACCTGCGGGGCAATCCGGGCGGCCTGCTCAGCCAGGCGACTCAGGTGGCCGACCTCTTTCTGCCCAAGGGGGCACCCATCGTCTCGATCCGCGACAAAGACGAACGGCGCGAAGAGTTGAAACGTGCCGCCCTCAGACCGGTGGCAAAGGACCTGAAGCTGGTCGTCCTGATCGACGCCGGCAGCGCCAGCGCTGCGGAGATCGTGGCCGGGGCCATCCAGGACAACGACCGCGGCGTCATCGTCGGGACCAACTCCTTCGGCAAGGGTTCGGTTCAGACCATCTTCGACCTGCACGAGACGGAGAGCAGTGCCCTCAAGCTTACCACCGCGCTCTACTACACCCCCAGTGGGCGCAGCATCCACCGGCGCAGCAACGCCAGCTCTGGCGGCCCGGTGATGGAGGTGCCCTTCGGCGAAATCGATCTTCCCCTCGGAGCGCTCATGGACATCGTTGTGCGGGCTCCCACCAGAGGATGGGCGGAAACGGCGTTGCGGACCCGTTTCGGTCTCGAAGAGCGGCAGATCGAGCGGATTCTCGGCACGACGATCGGCAACCTGGTGGTCGGCTCCTATTTCGGCGACGACCGGAAGGATCTGGCGGGGGGAGACGCCGATGACGAGTTCTTCACTTCTCGTCAACGCCGCGTGTTCGGTGGGGGTGGGATCGCCCCCGATGTGGTCGTGGAGTTGGAGCCGGTGCCGCGCCTCGTCGCGGAAATGCGACGTAGCAGGGCGTTCTTCAATTTCGCTGTCGACTACGTTGCCGCCGACTCTGCTCTGGCGCAGTCGGCTCTGGTTCCCCCCATTGATGAGGGGGTGTTGACCGCCTTCACGACCTTCGCCGCTAAAGACTCGCTGATCAGTGACTTGGCGCGACGTCTCGGCCGGCTCGAGTTGGAGAACCTGCGCACCTATGCCGATGAAATGGGCTGGGACGAGAACCTGAATCCGCACCTCGATGGCCTCGACGCTTACGTCGGCCAGGGTCTGGCCGCTGGCCTGAGCGAGCAGGTCCGACCCCACGTAGTGGCTGGTCTGCGACGCGAGTTCGCGCTGCGTCTGCTCGGGCCCCGCGCTAGTCAGCTGGCCGATCTTGAAAACGACCGGCAGGTGCAGGAGTCGTCGCGTCTCCTCGGCGATTCCGAGCGCTACAGGCAGATCCTACGAGCCGGCTCGTAATGTCGACCATGCCCGGTTCTTGCACCCTGGCTCGGTAGGGCTTAGACTTGTCAAGCATAGAATCCGAACCGACCCGCTACTCCACGCGAGGCGCGTCGGACCAAGCGACATCTTTTTACCGGACGGTTCATCAGAGTTAGAGCCGTGTCCGGGGGTTTTTCGGGAATTTCAATTACGGCTTCAATCGGTTTTCCCCATCGTCTGACCAGACGAGGCGTACGGCAGGATTGACGATTGTCTGCAGAGAGGGGCTTGGTCGATACCAGAACGGCCTTGGCGGCCAAGTGGGGGTGCCCGCGTGCTGCTATCCAGGGGTGGCTCCGTCCAGCTCGCCCTTTCCAGTATCTGTCACGAGTGTGCCAGGCGCTCGGTGGCCATGCGTCCTTCGACTATCCGGTTGTCCCGCCTCAGTATCCTTCCCGAGCAATCTCCGCACGGCCTGACCGCGCCGCGCAACGGCCCCTGATCGGCCCGTCCCGCGAACAGCCGCCGCTCTCTCTGTGGCACGGCACCAACGATCGGGAAGTCCGCCATGCGTAATGAGATATTCATCAACGATTGTATTCACGAATCCCGCATAGCCATCGTCGAGGACCGCTCGCTTGCCGAGATCTGGGTCGAGCGCCCCGAGAATGAGCGGATGGTTGGCGATGTGTACAAGGGTACGGTCACTGCTGTCCTACCAAGCCTGCAAGCCGCCTTCGTCGAAGTGGGACTGGAGCGCACCGTCTTCCTGCAGGTGCGGGACATGGTCGAGGCTGCCGGAGTAGACGACGGTGGAAGCTCCCGCAACGGCCGCCGACCCCGCCATTACCCGCCGATCCAGGAATTGACCAAGAAGGGCGAGAAGGTGCTCGTGCAGATCGCCAAGGAACCGATCGGCACCAAGGGCGCCCGCGTCACCACGCAGTTGTCGTTCCCCGGGCGCTTCGTGGTGCTGGTGCCCGGCCGGGACTGGGTGGGCGTGTCTCGCAAGATTTCCAGTTGGAGCGAGCGACGCCGGTTGCGCGATCTGGTCACCGCGCTCAAACCCAAGGGTTACTCTGTAATCGTCCGCACGGAAGGCCGCAACAAGTCGGAAAAGGAGTTTCGCAAGGACCTGCGGCAGCTGGTCAAAGCTCATGAACGGCTCGTTCGGGCCAGCAAGCGAGTGCGGGCCCCGGCTCTGGTGCACAAGGAAATGGGCATGACCTCCAGCGTCATCCGCGACCTGTTCACGGACAACGTCGATCGCGTGGTGGTCGACTCCAAAGAGCTGTACAAGGAAATCGTCGCCTACCTGAGGTCGGTCTCACCCGAGCTGCGGAAGCGAGTGGAGTACTACCGCGACCCACGGCCGATCTTCGACGCCTATGACATCGAGGAGCCCCTCGAAAAGGCCAGCAACCGCGATGTCTGGCTGCGCAAGGGCGGTTCCCTGGTGGTCGACCACGCGGAGGCGGGAACCTTCATTGATGTTAACTCGGCGCGCTCGGCCGGCTCGGGCAACCAGGAGGAGAGTAACCTCAACACCAACATGGAGGCGGCGTGCGAGATCGCCCGCCTGCTCCGCCTCCGCGACATCGGTGGCATCATCGTCATCGACTTTATCGATATGAACGAGGAGAAGAGCCGCCGGAAGGTCATCGAGACCCTGATCGACGAATTGAAGCGCGATCGGGCCAAGATCTCGGTCAGCCCGCAGCTCAGTGAATTCGGGCTGGCGGAGATGACCCGGCAGCGGGTGCGGCCCAACCTGCTGCACACCCACAGCGAGCCCTGCCCGACCTGCCAGGGCACCGGTCGGGTGCTGGGCCCGGACACGACCGTGACCAAGATCGAGCGCTGGCTGCAGCGGTCGCGGGCTGCCACCAAGGAGCGCCGCTTTGTTCTCCGGGTGCATCCCGAGGTAGCCAAGTACATGCAGGAGAATCGCGAAAACCGGCTGCGCTCCATTCGCAAAGCAACCAAGGCTCGGTTGCTGCTTGAGCAGGATGCCAATCTGTCGCCCGAGGACTATCGCTTCATCTCGCAGAAGCGCAACCTTGACGTCACCGCCGAGTTCAAGATTTGACACGAAACAGCGGGAGTCCTATCTTTTTTGCTCTATCTCGGATTTTGTGCTTCAGGAGAGCAGCATGTACGCTGTCGTGAAAATCGCCGATCGCCAGGTTAAGGTCACCAATGGCCTGCGGCTGCGAGTTCCCAAGCTTGACGTCGAAGAGGGCGCAACCCACACGATCGATGACGTCCTGTTGGTCGGCGACGACGGTGACACCCAGATCGGCACACCGCTGGTAGCGGGCGCTTCGGTAACCGCCAAGGTTCTGGGCCACGGCCGCGACAAGAAGGTGGTGGTCTTCAAGATGAAACGCCGCAAGACTTACCGGAAGCGTAACGGCCACCGCCAGGATTACACCGAACTGCAGATCAACGACATCCTGGCAGGCAAGGAGTAGATCCCGTGGCACATAAGAAAGGTGTAGGCAGCTCCCGCAACGGCCGCGACAGCAACAGCCAGCGCTTGGGCGTCAAGCGTTACGGGGGTGAGCGGGTTTCCGCTGGGACGATCCTGGTACGCCAGCGGGGCACGCGCATTCACCCGGGCGCCAACGTCAAAAAGGGGGGTGACGATACCCTGTTCGCCGTTGTCGACGGCAACGTGGAGTACGAGTCGTTCGGCAAGGGGCGCAAACGGGTCAACGTCGTCGACCTTGCGGCCTGAGGGCGGCCACAGCTAGAGCACAACAGTTGCGGGCGACCGTCAGCCAGTCTGGCGGTCGTTTTTCTGTGGCCGGGCTGGCCTTTGGCGTCCCCTCTGGCAGGGGCAAATATCTGCAGCCCCGGGGCGTCCGTATTCACACTGCCCGCCGGCCTCAAAAACACATTAAGAGCAGAAGACTGACCTATGAGCCTACCTGAACACGACGTCCTCGTTGTGGGTGGCGGCGGTGCCGGATTGCGTGCCGCCATTGCCGTGGCCGCAGAGCACGAATCACTGAGTGTTGGCATGGTGTCCAAGGTTTATCCCATGCGCAGCCACACGGTCTCCGCTGAAGGGGGCGCCGCGGCGGTGATGCGGGACGACGACGACTTCGACTCCCACGCCTTCGACACCATCAAGGGCAGCGATTTCCTCGCCGACCAGGACGTCGTGGAAGCATTCGTCAAAGAGGCCCGCGACGAGGCCATCCAGTTGGAGCACTGGGGCTGTCCCTGGAGCCGCGATCCGGACGGCCGCGTGAGCGTGCGCGCCTTTGGCGGCATGACGGTCAAGCGCACGCTGTACGCGGCGGACAAGACCGGGTTCCACATGCTGCACGCGCTGTTCCAGACCTCGCTGCAGTACTCACAGATTGCCCGCTACGACGAGTGGTACGTGACGTCGCTGATCGAAGATGACGGCCGCGTCTGCGGCGTCACCGCGCTGAACCTGCGCTCGGGCAACGTCCGCCCGATTCCGGCCAAGTCGGTTATCATCTGCACCGGCGGTGGCGGCCGGATCTTCCCGTTCACCACCAATGCCGCGATCAAGACCGGTGACGGCATGGCCCTGGCATATCGCGCCGGCTGTCCGCTCAAGGACATGGAGTTCGTGCAGTATCATCCGACCGGCCTGCCCGGCACCGGCATCCTGATGCCCGAGGCCTCCCGCGGCGAGGGCGGCTACCTAATAAACAACAAGGGCGACCGCTACCTGAGTGAGTACCTGCCGTCGAAGATGGAGCTCGGCCCGCGCGACATGGTCTCTCGCGCCTTCGTTCACGAGGAGCGCGCCGGCCGGGTGTTCGACGGACCGTATGGAGCTTACGTCCATCTGGATCTGCGCCACTTAGGCGAAAAGAAGATCGACGAGCGCATCCCCTTCGTCCGCGAGCTGACCAAGAACTACGTTGGCATCGATCCGGTGCACGAGCCGATCCCGGTGCGCCCGGTAGTTCACTACATGATGGGGGGCGTGCACACCGACATCGACGGCGCCACCCCACTCAAGGGCCTGTTCGCCGCCGGCGAAACCGCCTGCGTGAGCATCAACGGTGCCAACCGGCTCGGCTCCAACTCCCTGTCCGAGTGCCTGGTCTTCGGGGCGCGGGCGGGGCGCGCGGCAGCGCGCAACGCCCACGACCAGCCGTCGCCGGCCGACGCCATGCTCGAAGCCACGGCGCGCGACCAGCAGCAGCGGCTGACCGCCACCTTCTTCAAGTCGCAGGCGGGCACCGAGCGCACCGCCGACATTCGCAGCGATCTGCAGAAGACGATGGAGCGGGGTGCCGGGATCTACCGCACCGAAGAGGAGCTCGAGCAGACCTGCCAAGACATCGTCGCCCTGCGCGAGCGCTACGCCGCGCTGACCGTGGACGACCATTCACAGGTCTTCAACACGGACCTGATCGCTGCCCTCGAACTCGGCTCCATGCTCGATGTGGCTGAGACGGTGGCCCAGGCCGCGTTGCTCAGACGGGAGTCGCGCGGCTCTCATTCGCGCTCCGATTTTGAATCCAGAGACGATGAGCGCTTCCTCCAGCATTCGCTGGCCTTCAAGGAGGAAGGGCGACCACGGATCGAGTACCTGCCGGCGACCATCACGCGCTGGCAGCCGGAAGAACGCACGTACTGAGAGAAGGAAAGGACATGCCCGAAGAAACTATCACCCTGCGGGTTGACCGCTATCGACCCGAACAGGAGGACGAGCCGACGGCGCAGGCCTACGAGGTGCCCTACAACGAGGACTGGGTCGTCCTCGATGCGCTGAATCACATTAAGGACCAGATGGATGGGTCCCTATCGTACCGCTGGTCCTGCCGCATGGGCGTCTGCGGCAGCTGCGGCATGATGATCAACGGTGAGGCCAAGCTGACCTGCGCCACCTTCTTACGCGACTATTTTCCCGGCGAAATTACCGTCGCGCCGCTGGACAATTTCCCCGTGGTGCGCGATCTGATCATTGACATGGATGACTTCATGGAGAAGCTGGTGGCGGTCAAGCCGTGGATCATCCGCGACGAGGAGAAGCCGATCGCGGAAGGCGAGTACCTGCAGTCGCCGGAAGAGCTGGCCGACTACAAGCAGTTCAGTCAGTGCATCAACTGCATGTTGTGCTACGCCGCCTGTCCGGTCTACGGGCCCGAGACCGACTTCATTGGTCCGGCGGCGCTGGCCCTGGCCCACCGCTACAACCTTGACTCGCGGGACGAGGGCAATGAAGAGCGCAAAGAAGCGGTCGCCAGCGAGGCCGGCATCTGGAACTGCACGTTCGTCGGTGAGTGCTCGGAGGTTTGTCCCAAACACGTGGATCCGGCCGCGGCGATTCAGCGCACCAAGGTGGCCACTACCGGCGATTGGTTCAAATCCTTTCTCATCCCGGGGCGGAAGAAATGAACAGACGCAGAGGCGAACGCGACCACTACGAGCACGGGGCCTACGTGCCGACGCGGCCGGCCACATGGTGGTTGCGCAACATGAAGTATTTCTTATTCATGATGCGGGAGCTCTCCAGCGTCTTTATTGCCGCCTTCCTCGTCCTCTATTTGTACGAGTTTTTCCTGCTTTCCAAGGGTTCCGATGTGCACGCCGCCTTCCAGGAGTCGCTGCGCAAGCCCGGTTTCATCGCCTTCTATGCGATATCGCTGGTCTTTGCTATCTATCACTCGATCACCTGGTTCGGCGTTGTCGGCCGCATCCAGGTCGTCAAGATCGGCAGCTTCCAGGTGCCGCCGCTACTGGTCACCGCCGGTGCATTCGTCGGCTGGATCGCGGCCTCGGCCGCGATCGGCTTCCTGTTCTTCGCGCTGCTCTAGCCGAGGAGTGAAGGCATGAGCGACCACAAGATGGACCGCACCGAGCCCTTCTGGTGGGGCATGTTCTCCGTTGGCGGTGTCGTCGCCGCCTTGCTGGTGCCGATTCACATATTCATTGCCGGCCTCGCCATCCCGCTGGGACTGCTGGATCCGGACACCCTCTCCTACGAGAAGATGCGGCAGCTTGTCGAGCACCCGCTCGCCAAAATCTACCTTTTCGTTTTGGTGGTGTTGCCACTCTACCACGCCGCCCACCGGATCCGGTTTTCCCTCTATGAGCTGGGGGTGCACGAGTTCCGCATATCGATGGGCGTGCTCTGCTACGGCGGCGCCTTGATAGGCACGGCGTTGACGGCCTACATTCTCACGAGCATGCTGTAGGCCCGACGCGGTGCGCCCGGCCTTCGCCACGAAGGTGGCTCTGGTGCAACTTAAGACCCTCGGTAAAGAAGCCATACCCCACGCCTTGGAGCGGGTCGAACGCTACCGGTTGCTCAACGAGCCGGCGGTTGCGGAAAGCATCTGTCAGGACATCCTCCAGGTAGATCCCGACCATCAGCAGGCGCTGGTGATGCTGATTCTGGTGACTACCGACCAGTTCGCCCACAACCCGGCTCTGGGGAACAACACGGCGCTTGCGCTGGTGCAGCGACTTGGGGCCGAGCACGACCGCGCCTATTACACCGGCATCGTCTACGAGCGCCAGGCCAAGGCCCGGCTGGTGCGGCAGTATCCCGGCGCCGGCTTCGATGCCTATGAGATGCTGGTGGAAGCGATGGGGTGGTTCGAGAAAGCGCTGGGACTGGAGAGCGCGGAGAGCCAGGATGCGGTGATGCGTTACAACAACTGCGTGCGGGTGATCGAGGCGCACGACCTGACCGCGCGGCCTCGCGAGCAGATCGAGCCAAGTCTCGAGTAGATCGGGTCTACGGTGACGGCCCTACTTCCGGAAGACCCCCCGCACGAATTCCCGATTCAGGAAGGCGATGTGCTCCACCGAGATCTCCTTGGGACACGAGGCCTCACAGGCGTACTCGTTGGTGCAGTTGCCGAAGCCCTCGGCGTCCATGGTGTTGAGCATCACCTTGGCTCGCTGCTTCCGCTCCGGCTGCCCCTGGGGCAGGACACCGAGGTGTTTGACCTTGGCGGAGACGAACAGCATCGCTGAGGCGTTCTTGCAGGAGGCGACGCAGGCGCCGCAGCCGATGCAGGCTGCCGCATCCATCGCCTCTTCGGCGACGTCCTTGGAGATCAGAATGGCGTTGGCGTCGGGGGGCGAGCCGGCGTTGACTGAGACGTAGCCGCCGCTGCAAATGATCCGGTCGAAGGCGGACCGGTCTACCACCAGGTCTTTGATCACCGGAAACGCGGTGGCGCGCCAGGGCTCGATGTAGATGTCGCTGCCATCCTCGAAGCTGCGCATGTAGACCTGGCAGGTGGTGGTGCCGGTGGTGGGCCCGTGGGCCTCGCCGTTGACGAAGAGGCCGCAAGAGCCGCAAATGCCCTCGCGGCAGTCGCTGTCGAAGGCGATTGGCTCCCGACCGGTGCGGGTCAGCTCCTCGTTGAGGATGTCGAGGACCTCGAGCAGGGACATCTCCGGACGGATGCGGGTAATCGGGTATTCCTCAAACTGGCCTGCGTCCTCTGGTCCGGACTGGCGCCAAATCTTGAGGGTGAAGGCCAGGCCGGTGGCACGGCGCTCCTCGTTCACTTGTAGCTCCTCTGGGTCAGGGCGACATTCTCGAAAACCAGCGGCTCCTTGTGGAAAATCGGCGTCTCGCCAACCCCGTTGAACTCCCAGGCGGCGACGTGGGAGAAGCGGTCGTCGTCGCGCAGGGCCTCGCCCTCGTCGCTCTGGTACTCCTCGCGAAAGTGGCCGCCGCAGGATTCGTTGCGGGTCAGCGCGTCGTGGACCATCAGTTCGCCGAATTCCAAAAAGTCGGCTACGCGCCCGGCGCGCTCCAGGGTCTGGTTCAACTCCCCCGGCGTCCCGGTGACGGTGACGTTTTGCCAGAACTCGTCGCGCAGAGCCGCGATCTTGCCCTTGGCCGCTTCCAGCCCTCCCGCGGTCCGGGACATGCCGCAATCGTCCCACAACATCAGTCCGAGTTCGCGGTGAAACTCGTCCACGGTGCGGTTGCCCTCTATGGCCAACAGCTTGTCGATGCGGTTGGTGGCAGCCTGCTCCATTTCCGCGAAGGCCTTGTGCGCGGTATCCTGTGTGCTGTGGGTGCGGCCCGCCAGGTAGCCGCCAATGGTGTAGGGAATGACGAAGTAGCCGTCTGCCAGCCCCTGCATAAGGGCGCTGGCACCGAGCCGGTTGGCGCCGTGGTCCGAGAAGTTGGCTTCGCCAAGCACAAAGAGACCAGGGACGTTGCTCATCAGGTCGTAGTCGACCCAGAGGCCGCCCATGGTGTAGTGCACGGCCGGGTAAATCTGCATCGGCACCCGATAGGGGTCTTCATTGGTGATCTCTTCGTACATCTGGAACAGGTTACCATATTTCTGCCGCACCACCGGTTCGCCGTCGCGCTTCAGGGCGTCGGCGAAGTCCAGGTATACGGCGCGGCCGGTCGTGCCGACACCGCGGCCTTCGTCGCATACTGCTTTGGCGGCGCGGGAGGCCACGTCCCTCGGCACCAGATTGCCGAAGCTGGGGTAGCGCCGCTCCAGGTAATAGTCACGCTCCTCCTCGGGAATCTGTGCCGGCAACCGCTGGTCGCCTCCCTCCTGCGGTACCCAGACGCGCCCGTCGTTGCGCAGGCTTTCGCTCATCAGAGTGAGCTTGGCCTGGTAGCTGCCCGACACCGGGATGCAGGTCGGGTGGATTTGGGTAAAGCAGGGATTGGCGAAAAGCGCTCCCTTGCGGTGGGCGCGCCAGGTGGCGGTGACGTTGCAGGCTTTGGCGTTGGTCGACAGGTAGAAGGCATTCCCGTAGCCGCCGGTGGCTAGCAGGACCGCGTCCGCAGCGTAGGACTCTAGCTGGCCGGTGACCAGGTTGCGGGCGACGATGCCGGAGGCATGGCCGTCAACCAGGACCAGCTCGAGCATCTCGCGACGCGGGTACAGGGTAACCTTGCCCGCCTCGACCTGGCGCATGAGCGAGCTGTAGGCGCCCAGTAACAATTGCTGGCCGGTCTGCCCACGGGCGTAGAAGGTGCGGGATACCTGGGCGCCGCCGAATGAACGGTTGGCCAGCATGCCCCCGTATTCACGGGCAAACGGCACGCCCTGAGCCACGCACTGGTCGATGATGTTGGTGCTGATCTGGGCCAGGCGGTAGACGTTGGCCTCTCGGGCCCGGTAGTCGCCACCCTTGATCGTGTCGTAGAACAGTCGGAAGACGCTGTCACCATCGTTCTGGTAGTTCTTGGCGGCGTTGATACCGCCTTGGGCGGCGATGCTGTGGGCCCGGCGGGGACTGTCCTGCAGGCAGAACGAGAGCACGTTGTAGCCCAGTTCGCCCAGCGTGGCCGCGGCCGAGGCACCGGCCAGTCCGGTACCCACCACGATAACGGTGTGGCGGCGTTTGTTTGCCGGGTTTACCAGCTTGAGCTCGAACTGGTGCTTTTCCCACTTGCTCTCCAGCGGTCCGCTGGGAATGTGCGCGTTCAATGCCATATCGTCGACTATCCCCGCAGGAAGGCCCACAGCGGGATCGCTCCGAAACCTCCTGCAATGATGACGGCCAGCACCGTGCTGGCGGCCCAGATGCGGCGTCCGGTGCCCAGGCCCAGCGTCTGAAAGGCGCTCTGCAACGCGTGCCAGAGATGGAAACCCAGGACGAGCATCGCCAGTGCGTAGCCGCTGGCGTAGATGGGCTGGGAGAACGTGTCCATGACTAGCTGGTACAACGTCCCGGTGCTGTGGTCGGCGTACTTGAAGGTGCGCAGGTGGGTGACGACGAAGACGAGGATGATCAGGCCGCTGAAGACCATCGAGCGCGAGGCCCAGCTGCGCCGGCCCAGGGCCCTTGTCTTCTTGTAGGCCTGCGGGCGGGCGCGGCGATTTGCGCGGGCGACGCTGATGCCGAAGTGGATGTGGAGCAAAAACGCCACCAGCAGCACCAGCTCGACGGGCACCAGCAGCGGATGTTCGGTGAGGAATTTCGAGTAGGCGTTGAACTGTTCCCCGCCGTCATCCCGAAACAGCAGGAAGTTGCCGGCCAGGTGGCCCAGGAGGAAGCCGTATACCATCATTCCGGTGACGGCCATTCCCACTTTTTTGCCGATCGAGGATGCCATGCGCCTGCCCGTTTAGTGCCGCTTCAGGGATGTTACGCCCGCACCGTGGCTCGACTACACACCGACGCGAGTGTATCAAATATTGGAAGAAACCACTATAGCGCAAGCGCAATCAGCGCCGTTGTTGCGAGGGGTGGCTACTGGCTGTGGCAGCCCGTCGGGGGCTTGTCACGATGCCCGGTTCGAGTAGTTTTTACACTATCTTGCACTACCGCCGATAACTCGACTCGACGGGAAACAGAGTATATATGAAGATACATGAATTCCAGGCCAAAGAGCTCCTGCGCCAGTACCGCGTGCCCGTACCCGAAGGCGGGGTGGCCCGCACCGTCGAAGAGGCGGAGGCGGTCGCTCGCGACCTGGGAGGCGCCGTGGTCGTCAAGGCTCAGATTCACGCCGGCGGGCGTGGCAAAGGGGGCGGCATCAAGGGGGCGGCCGACGCGGCCGTGGCCGCCCGGGTAGCCGGCGACATCCTCGGCATGCAGTTGGTCACGCACCAGACCGGGCCGGAGGGCCAGACGGTCAAGCAGGTGCTGGTGGAGGCGGCCAGCGATATCGACAACGAGTTTTACCTCGGCATTACCCTCGACCGTGCCCGGAGCAGGCTGGTGGTCATGGCCAGCAGCGAAGGGGGCGTCGAGATTGAGGAGGTGGCGGCCACCAGCCCCGAAAAGATCCTCAAAGAGACGGTGGAGCCCGGCGCCGGGCTCAGGCCGTTTCAGGCCAGTCGCCTGGCCTTCGGCCTCGGTTTCACCGGACGGCAGGTGCGGCAGGCCGCCGGTTTCATCCTCAGCCTGTTCGACGCGTTCCAGGCCGCCGACTGCGCGCTGGCCGAGATCAATCCGCTGGTGACCACCAAAGGCGGCGACCTGCTGGCGCTGGACGCCAAGATCAACCTGGACGACAACGCCCTGGGACGGCACAAGGACCTCGTCGAGCTGCGCGACCTGGACGAGGAGGACGCGCTCGAAGTCGAGGCGTCGAAGTACGACCTGAATTACATCAAGCTCGACGGCCAGATCGGCTGCATGGTCAACGGCGCCGGCCTGGCAATGGCGACGATGGACATAATCAAGCTGGCCGGCAGCGAGCCGGCCAACTTCCTGGACGTGGGCGGTGGTGCCAGCGCCGAGACCGTGGAGAATGGCTTCCGCATCCTGCTCTCCGACGCTAACGTCAAGGCAATCCTGATCAACATCTTCGGGGGCATCGTGCGCTGCGACCGGGTGGCCGAAGGGGTCATTCAGGCTCGGCACAACATCGAGGTGAACGTGCCCATCGTCGTGCGTCTCGCCGGTACCAACGCCGACGTTGCCGCCGAGATGCTCGGGAATTCAGGGCTGGATTTTACCGTGGGACATGGGCTGCAGGACGCGGCGGAGAAGGCTGTGGCGGCGATAGCATGAGGACGAGACGATGAGCATCTTGGTTGACGACAACACGCGGCTCCTGGTGCAGGGCATCACCGGTAGCGAGGGCTCCTTCCACACTCGCCAAATGATGGAATACGGCACCCAGGTGGTGGCCGGCGTGACCCCGGGAAAGGGGGGAGAGGATTTCGCCGGCGTGCCGGTTTTCAACACCGTCCGGGAGGGGGTCGAGGCCACTGGCGCCAACACCTCGGTCGTCTTCGTGCCTCCCGCCTTTGCCGGTGACGCCATCATGGAAGCGGCTGAAACTGGGCTCGCGGTGGTGGTCTGCATCTCCGAGGGAATCCCGACCGCTGACATGGTGCGCGCTTATGACTACCTGCGCGGGCGGCCCACCCGCCTGATCGGTCCCAACTGCCCGGGCATAATCTCCCCGGGCCAGTGCAAGATCGGCATCATGCCCGGGTTCATTCACAAGCCGGGCAACGTGGGAGTGATCTCCCGCAGTGGTACGTTGACCTATGAGGCGGTGGGTCAGCTCAGCGACCGCGGCATCGGCCAATCCACCTGCATCGGCATCGGCGGCGACCCGGTGATCGGCACGCGGTTCGTCGACGCGCTCGAACTGTTCAACGCCGACGCCAACACGCACGCGGTGGTAATGATCGGCGAGATCGGCGGCAGTGCCGAAGAGGAGGCTGCCGCCTACATCTCTGAGCACTTCACCAAGCCGGTGGTCGGGTTCATCGCTGGTCGCACCGCACCCCCGGGTCGGCGCATGGGCCACGCCGGTGCCATCATCGCCGGTGGCAAGGGAACGGCCGAGGAAAAGATGCGGGCCATGACTGAAGCCGGGGTTCACGTCTGCGAAAGCCCGGCCCAGATCGGGGCCACCCTGGCCGCCGCGATCGCCTAGGTGGGAAGGGCTGCGGTCCGCCCGCCAACAGCTGGCATCGGCAGCAAAGGCGGCTGGCGGCGGATCCACAATAGACCCAGTGCCGCGGCCAGGCTCAGCATGATCGCGCGCAGTAGCACGGCGTGCAGGTCGCCGGCCAGCGGCTCGATACCCCAGTAGACTTCCAGGTTGACTGCGGCAACCGACGTCAAATTGTTGGTCCAGTGTGCCACCATAGCCGGGTAAATGCTGTGGGTCCAGTAGACCAGCGCGGCGAGGAAAAGCCCGAACAGCATCAGTGCCGGCAGCTGCCAGGGGCGGAAATGGATGGCGGCAAACAGCAGTGCCGATCCCACGATCGCCACGCGTGGGCCCCGGTGCACCAGTAGCCCGGTGAAGACCAGGCCCCGGAACAGCAGCTCCTCGCCGATCCCGGGCGATACCACTACCGCGGCGGCGACGAGAATGCCCTGCCAGGCACTTCGTACGATCTGGATCTGCAGCATGCTCTGCTGCAGGCCCAGCGGCATGGCCAGATCCAGATGCTGCAGCAGCGCGGCCGAGCCGGTTTCGAGGTCCGCGATCGCCAGGCCGGCGCAGATTGCGGTCGCGGCGGCGGCCAGCAACACCGGCGGCCTGACGGCGTTGAGGAGCAGGACATCCTCGGCAACGAACCGGTGGTAGCGCACGAACAGGCCGACAAAAAGGACGATGGCCAGCTCCACCACCAGAATCCCCAACAGCTCGGAATAGATCGCAACCAGCGGGCCGATGAGCAAAGGCCCCACGAGAACGGCGATGAGAATGAGGCGCAGAAGCGGGCCGAGGCGGGGATATTGGTTCATAGTGGAGCGTACATGGAGCGGCCCCCGTCCGGGGGCCGTCGGTGTGAGTCGTGTAGGTCGGAAGCGGGCTAGGTCAGCCCTTGTCTTCCGCCGGAGTGAAGATATGGGTCTTGCCGTTGTGGCACGTCATGCAGTTGATGGCGTTGGTCCCCCCTTTCGGGGGCAGTGGTAGCACAACAGCATGGGCCTTGCCGTCGGCGGTAGTGGCGGTGAGGTGAATTCCTGTCGTGTCGCCGGTTGTGGTGTGCACCGCCTTTATGGTGGTCTTGTGGCCCTCTGCGTCGATGAGGAGCTCGACCTGGCCCTTGATCAGTAGGCTGTCGACAAAGGCCGTCTTCATTTTCCGGGTCAGTTCCTTGTATGGTGTGTCGATCTCGTACTGCGGCTTGCCGCCTTCCTTGACGTGGCAGAACAGACATTTGACGCCCAGCGCCTTGGAAATGGCCTTCATCGCCTTGAAGGTGGACCTCTTGTTGTCGCCGAAAATGGTCTTACCCGACTGGGCCGACACCGGGTTCCATGCTGTGGCCAACAGCAGCAGCAAACTACCGAAAACGATCACACCTTTGTGCAAAACGTCCTCCTGCTCTGAAACAGCTCCTGCGTTGTCGACCACCGGCGCAGGGCTTAGTTCCCGTGGCAGATACCTGAAAGATAGAGGTGGTATTACGTGGCGCAAGCAGGCCGTCGGCGCTGGATCAGACAGGGGCTGGATCGATACCGGGACCGCTGCGGCAAAGATAGCCGTGAGTGCGCTGATACCACCAGATGTATTCGAAGGCGCGATCCGGCACGTAGAGACCGACAGCGAGTCGGGCAGCCACCTGTATCGGGGTGTAGACCGCGGGGGCGAGCAGCAGGCGGTAGAGCCAGCGCCGCGGCGACCAGCGTCCTGCCCCCAGGAAACCGAGATGGAGCAGGTCAGCCAGCTCCGGGTGTTTGTCGAGCAGCAGGGGCAGCGAGTGCTGTCCGTAGGTCCTCATCAGCCGACAGATATGGCCGAAGGTGCGCAGATGATTGTGCAGCGACAACGCCTCCTCTGCGAAGGCGAACTCCAGGCCGGCCAGATGCAGGCGATACCCCAGCTCCAGATCCTCGCCCCCGTAGTGGCGGAAGTCCTCGTCGAACAGACCCACTTCGAGCAACCGCTGCCGCTCAAGTGATGAGTTGCCGGTCACGAAACACTTGAAAGGGACCGGCTCGCCGGGAGCGAGCCGATGCACGCCCCGACTGTCGATGTAGCGGGTGAGGGCGTTGCGGTCAATCCCGGTGCTGAAGCGGATATTGCCGATGGCTACCCGGCCTGTTTGCTGCGCATGAATGCGGGCGTGGGCATGGAGGAAGTGGGGCGGGACCGTCATGTCGCTGTCGAGGAAGACCACCAGTTCGCCTTCCGCCACCTCGATGGCGCGGTTGCGGCTGCGTGCCCGGCCCTGGTTGGTCGGGTTGCGGAGCAGCCTCAGGTTGGGGCCGGCGGCGGTTCGGACCTCCGCTTCGGGAAAGGCGGGTGAGCCGTCGTCCACCACCACTACCTGGGCTCTGTCACCGGGATAGTCCTGCGCGGCCAGCGAGGCGAGGGTCTGACAAAGGCGTTCGGGCTCGTCGTAGGTGGGGATGATGACGCTGATCGACTGCAGCTCGGCCACCTTTACAATTCTTGGTAGAGCCGGACGAGCCGGACGGACTCGCGCTCCCAGCAGTAGCGTTTGGCAGCCGCGCGCGCCGCTGAGGCGTAGCCGCAGAGCGCGGTTGTGTCGGCCAGCATTTCGCCGATCGCACGGCCGATGGCATCCACGTCATCAGGGGCGGCGACGCGGCCCGCCCCGGTCTCATCCACCACCGCCCGCATCTCGGGGAAATTGCTCGCCAGGACCGGGAGACCCGCCATCATGTACTCGAAGAGCTTGTTTGGCATGGAGTGGTAAAAACTCTTCCCGGTCCCCTTGATCAGGCACAGCCCCAGATCGGCTGTGCAGGTGTATTCGTGCAGCTGGGCGAAGGGGACCCGGGGAATGAAGCGCACCCGCTGGTCGAGACCAGCGCGTTGTACCTGATTCTTGAGTGCATCCTCGCACGGACCGTCGCCGATGAGGACGAGGACGGCGCCGGCGACGTCGGACATGGCCTCGATCTGTTCCCGCAGCCCGTTGTCGGTGAGGAAGCCGCCCTGATACAGCACGACGCGCGTCTCGACGTCCAGGTCTAGGGCCTGGCGAATCCTCTGGCTCTCCACCACCGGGCGATAGGGAGGCAGATTGCGAAGCGTGACAACGTCTGGCAGACGGTAGCGGTCGCAGAGGGCCCGAGCGATGGAATCACTTACCGCAATGGTGCGATGCACCCGGCGGATGAGCCGGCGTTCTAGCCGGCGCCAGAACCCCTGCATGAGCGGTCGGCCGACCAGACCCGACTGTTCGGTGAAGTATTCGTGCGAGTCGTAGACCACTGGGATGGTACGGTGCCCGGCGGCCCGGGTGGCCGGCCACAGCGCGTCCAGATCGTGAGCGTGGATTGCGTCGGCGTTGATGCTGGTCAGGGCGCGGTGGGCGCGGCGCCAGAACAGTGGGTAACGCAACCGCAGGGACTGATTCGGGTCGGAAGCGGGACGGATCAGCTCGAAGCGATCCCACACCGGGTCAACGGGCCGGCCGAAGTCGGGCGCAACCAAGCTGAGGCGGTGACCGGCCTCTGCCAGCGCCTCAGCTTCCCGGTAAACGCGAAAGTCGTAGTTCAGGTCGCTGTAGACGACCATCGCGATGTGCATGGCGCCGAGAGCCGGTAGCGTGGCCGATGTGAATGGGACTACAACAAAAAAGCAGCCCCAGAATAGGGCTGCTTTACAAGTAAATAATGAGTGTGGCGATCGGAGGGTGTGATTGAAACCGCAACCGAGATCTTCAAACGAGGCGGTGTGGGGAGGTAATTAATTTGAAGACCCCAGATACACCCGAAAAGGGGAATCCGAGCTATTTACGGCATGTTGAGGACGTCAGTCACGCTCAACAGACCGCCACACTCAATTCTCACAATACCAGAGGCGCAAACAGGCGCCGAACACGGATTAATCTACGCACACTGGATTGTGTTGTCAAGGAGAATCTGGACCCCCTCAACGCCTTAAGTATGACGTATTGAATACACTATATAGTGTGGTGTGCGATTTGCCTTGATGCCGGTTGCTCCACTAATAGATTAACCTGTCATGTCCCACGACCAGACTGCCGAAAATCCCCCCTTTGCGGCACTGATCGTAGAGTGCCGGCGCCGGCTCGGTTTCAGCCAGCGCCAGTTGGGGGCGGAACTGCGCACGAGTCGACGACCCCACGGGGTATGGAACACCTACATTGGCCAGATCGAGAAGGGAGAAAAGGTACCCTCCGACGAGGTGGTCCTCAAGATGGCGGAGGTGCTGGGTCTCGACGGCGGCACTGCGCTGCTTGCTGCCTATCGCGCCCGCACTGAGTCCCCCGAGGTAGCAGACCTTCTCGGACGGGTAAAACAGGATTTGGAGCGGCAGAGCCCGGGCTCGCTAACTGCTCAAAACGTCGAAACCTGGAGGGGGGACCGGCACTGGCGGCAAGCGGTAACCGATGCTTTGGAGAGTTCGTCTTCGGACGCTCTCGCAAGCCTGCTTGACCTCGCGGTACGGTTCCGGGAAGAACATTGGCAGGCGCTGTATCAGGCGATGGGGACGATGGACGAGTGGCGTCAGGGTAGCGCGCCTGACGGGGAATAGATTACTGAGCAGCCGCTGCGGTTGCTGCGGCCGCCTCCTTGGCAGCCCTCAGCCGTTCCTGGCTGATCGACAGCTCGCGGGCGTTGAGCTCTTCGATCACCTTGATGCGGATGAACGGGTTGGGGTCCTTCAGCCCGGACAGCAGGTACTTATTGCTGTATTTGCCGTCGACGCCACCAAGCACCTCAACCGCCTGCAGTCGGATGCCCGGGTCGGGGTCTTTCAGCGCCCTGCCAAGTTGTCTGGCCGCCTCTTTCACGGTATCGTTCTTGTCACTCTGACTTAACATGCCCAGAATCTCGATCGCTTGCGCCCTGACTGAGACGTCTCTATCGTTCAGGGCGCGCGACAACACGGCTGTGGTGGACACCTCCTTTTCCTTGCCCAGCAGGGGCAGGTACTTGATGGGAGGGTAGGTCCGCAGGCTGCAGGCGCTCTGCAGCAGCGCCAGGCTGAGGACCATCACGCCGAGGAGGTAGGTGGCGCGACGACCAGCGCGGCCGTTTTTCGGGCTCTTGGGCGTTGACATGTTCTCTGTATCGGCCGATTCCCAAATATCTCCATGGTCGCGCGGCGGGAACCATCGGCTCGTTATGCAAGTCTACATTTGAGAGCCGGCAGATGGTTCTGCTGGCGGCATAACACGGTGCGACAGTTCGAGTCCATTCGGAACGAGGTTTTTATCGATTGAACTGCGAAGAGTTTGAAGCAGTACTGTCCGACTACATAGATGGCGAAATGAGCGACCAGGAGGCCAGCATGATGGAGAAACATGCCTGGATCTGCTCTGCCTGCAGCGAAACGCTGAACGGCGTGCTCCAAGTCCGCAAGACGCTCTCCGGCTTGGGCGCCATGAGTCCGCCGGCTCGGTTCAAGCTCGGGCTGTTCGGGTCTTTGCACGAGGGCATCGGTCGCCGCTGTCTTTGGGGGCGGCCACTGGCCCTGAGTCTGGCCGTGGTTGCCGCCCTCACCGTCCTGCTGTGGCCTCAGGAGCAGGAGGAGGCCGAGCCGCCCATCGCCTGGGCTACTCGGGCTGGAATCGACGGCCGCCTGAACCTCGGCAACCGCGACGCCGCGGGCACCGAAGCGCCGGTGACCCGCCGTCCTGCCCGGTTCTCGCAGGTCGAGGCGCAGGCCGTCTCATTCTGACGGCAGCCTACTGCGGCTGCCGGGGCCATCGGTCTAGTGATCCGGCAGCTTGAACTCGCCGTCGGCGATGGCCCGCTCCAGCTCCTGATGGAAGGTGCTGTCCAGGTGGGTCGTCATCTTCCAGCCGTCTGCCTCCTTGAGGAAATAGGAGAACGGCGACGCCTGCAGTGAGTGCAGCGTCGAGGGGTCGAAGTGGAGGTAGGCGATGCGCTCGTTGATGAGTCGCTCGTCGTCGATTTCCCGCTCCAGTTCCGCGGCTACGGCTGCGGTTTCCTTCTCCCGCCAACTGCGCGCCCACGTCTCGAAATCGCCACCGAACATGCCCTCTTTGAAGCTCTGGCTGTAACAGGACCACATCAGCTCCAGGTTCCTGTCGCCCAGTGCCTGTTGATGGAGTTTGAAGGTTAACGCCGGCTCCGCGAAACGCGGATCCACCTCTTGGGAGGCGCAACTGGACAGGGCCAGGGCTGCTATGATGGCGATGGTCATGGCCCACCTTGGTCTGGGCATCAGCAATGGAATTGGGATATCACGCACCGAACTGGCTGCCCGATGGCTTGCGCTAGGCTTTGGTCTTGAGCAGTTGCTCGATCTGATCGCGTAGCTTGGCCGCCGCCTCATACTCTTCGCAGAGCACGGCCTGCTCGAGCTTGGCCTGTAGCAGGCTCAGCTCCAGTTCCTCGCCGCTGGCCGGAGTCGCTTCGGCCTCTTCCTCGTCGGCTTCCTCCACCTCCTCAACCGCACCGGCTTCGGCAATGGGCTCGGCTAATGTCTGCTTGTCGTCGACCGGCGTGGCATCGACCGGTGATACTGGATTGGGCTGCTCGGCCCCCGTTGGACGGGCCTTCTCGACGATTTGTGGCTCGGCATCGTAGAATCGGGCCATCGTACCTTCGACGTCGGGCTCATCCTCCATTGACTCGAGACCGGCCTGATCGAGCAGTTCATCGGAGACGTAAATCGGCGCATCGACGCGGAGCGCCAGGGCGACGGCATCGCTGGGACGAGAGTCGATCTCCTTTAGCGCGTTGTCCTTGTCGATGACGAGCTTGGCGTAGAAGGTGTGCTTGCGCACGCTGTGTATGACCACGTGCAGCATCTTGATGCGGGCCTCGCTGAGCATGGTCGCGAGCAGGTCGTAAGAAATCGGCCGCGGCGGGTCTTCGCGGTCGATCTGCATCTGGATGGCGGCGGCCTCGAACTGACCGATGGCAATGGGCAGGAGCCGGGGGCTGTCGGCTTCCTTCTCGCACAGCCACAATAGCGGCCGGTTTGCCGACAGATAGGGACTCACTTTCACGACCACCATCTCTACCACAGACGCATCGCCCATTGCATGACCCTTAACCGTTGAGCGAAGATCTCGGCTGAAATCATCGCTTCAGGCGGCTTTACCACTGCCCACTAAGTTCGATTTCCAGTGTACGCCGGGAAATATAACACGGCCGCAAAGCGGGTGTCAACTAAGCGTTCTGACGGAGACGGCGGATCGGTAAACAGTCTTCTTACGCTGTTTCAGCCGGTGGTTGAGCCGTTGCTGTCGTCTCGGCGCGCAGGGCCTCGAGTTCGCTGGCGAGAAAGCGCTCGCGCCGGTGGAGGCGGCTGATGTAGAGGAAGAGGATCACCCAGATGGCGGTATATGCGGCAAAGAGGTACTGCAGGTTCTCCAACGCGACCTCCGATGTCAGATGGTTGAGGCCCCGGGCATGGTGCGGTGGCGCCGCAGGGCGGTTATCTCGTCGGCGATACGTTCCAGCCGCAGGCACCGGCAGAGCAGATACCAGAACAGCAGGAAGATCGCCGCGAAACAGATGTAGAGCGTCAGTTGCATCTCCGGCTGCAGCGCCACGTTCCTAGGATGCAGCTGCTGCTCCGGGGACCAGAGATGGACCGAATAGTAGACCAGCGGCACGTTGACAAAACCGAGAATGCCGAGCACGGCGGCGAAACGCTGGGTCTGCGGCGTCGGCTGACCGTAGGATCGCACCATCAGGTAGGCCAGGTATATGGTGAAGAGGATCAGCATCGAGGTCAGCCGCGGCTCCCAGTGCCAGTAGACGCCCCAGATCGGCCGGGCCCATAGCGGTCCGGTGACCAGGACGATCACCGAGAACAGCACTCCCAGCTCGGCGGCGCAGCGGGCGAGTCGATCCCAGAGCTCGGTCCGGGTGCGCAGATACTGGATGCTGCCGACGAATACCAGGAAGAATGCGATGAAAGCGGAGATGGCGGCGGGCACGTGAAAGTAGAAGATCCGCTGCACCACCCCCATCTCCTTCTCGGTGGGAACGTAGATGAAGACGGCGTACAGGGCGGCGCACATGGACGCGAACACCAGGGAGGGCAGCAGCATGCGGGCAATCATCACTTACTCTTCGATCACGAATTCGAACAACAGGATGGCCAGGGCCGTGAAGACGACGACGTAGACCGCTAAGATCTGGATGTGGGGAAGGACGCTGTCGAGGCCCCGCCCAGCGAAGATGGCGCCGGTGGCCTGGACGCAGGATATCAGGGCCGGCATGCACATCGGCAGGACCAGCAGCGGCAGCAGCATCTCCCGCAGCCGCGAGTTGGTCGACATCACCGCGAACAAGGTGCCGACGGCAGCCAGGCTCGCCGAGCCCAGAACCAAGACGACGCAAAGCGCCGCCAGCTGAGCATCGATCGCAAGGTTAAAGAAGAGGGCAAACAGCGGCAAGCTGAGCAGCTGCACGATCAGCAGAAAAAGCAGATTGCCCAGCATCTTGGCCACGAATAGGCTGCTGCGATCGGCTAGCGCCAGCAGCAGGGCATCGAGACAGCCGTTTTCCCGTTCTCCGGCAAAGGTCCGGTTCAGTCCCAGCAGGCTGGCAAACACGTAGGAGGACCACAATACGCCGGGCCCGATCTCGTGCAACGCGTAGCCGCCCAGCTCGAATGAGAAATTGAACACCAGAAGTACCAAGAGCACGAAGAATACCAGCGTACCCAGGCGCTCTTTGGTGCGCCACTCGGTCAGCATGTCCTTGCGCAGGATCACGAGAGCCTGGCGGGCAAAGGTCACAGGTCCGCTTCCTCGAAACGGCGGTAGGTGGCGTTGAGTCCTTCCAGATCGCCCTGCTTGCAGGCCGCGTCGAAACAGACGCGGCCGCCCCTGAGGATGACCAGGTGGTCGGCAATCCGGACGGCCTCCTCCATCTGGTGAGTCACCAGGATGCCGGTGCAGCCGCTCTCGAGAACGAGGCGCAGCTGCTCGGTGAGCCATTCGGTGGCACCTTGATCCAGTCCGGTGAACGGTTCGTCCAGAAGCAGGATGGATGGGTCGTGCAACCTCGCGCGGGCCAGCGCCAGGCGCTGTTTCATGCCGCGGGAGAAGGTGTGGACCCGGTCACTACCGCGCCCGGCCAGGCCGGCGGTTGCCAGGGCGGCTTCGGCGGCGCATCCGGGCAGTCCGTGGAGGCGGGCGGCAACGCGCAGGTTCTCAGAAGCCGTAAGGTCTTCGTAGAGCATGGTGTGGTGGGACAGCAACCCGATCTGACAGCGCACCGGCGCGTCGCGTGCCGGGTCCTGGCCGTTGATGTGGACACTGCCTTCGGTGGGACGGCCGAGCCCGGCCAACAGGCGCAACAGGGTGCTCTTGCCCGCGCCGTTGGGCCCGGCCATCAGGACCATGCAGCCGGTGGGGACGGTTAGGTCGATTCCGCTGAGCGCGACAAGGGAGCCGAAGACCTTGCTGACGCCATCGACGCGGATCGCGTCAGCCGTCGGTCTCATCATCCGGCGTCCCGCCGGCGCAGGAGGACGAGTTCGCACAGCAGTGCCTCGCGCTGCCGCAGGTACCCGGCGTCCCGGGATGCGGCGGCATGGCCGTCGTCGAGATCGGCGCCCCGCTGCAGGAGCATCCGGTACTGCTGTGCCCCCGCCGCGGCCGCGGACTCGGATGGCGCGCCGCCGACCGGTGGTCCGTCGCCACCTGCCGGGCCCACCGCGAAGGTCAAGGCGCCTAGTGCAAAGGTCGCGGCCAGGGCCACCCACTTGAGTGTCCAGCCTATCTCTGGTGGCAGTTCGAGGGGGACAATAACCTGTTGCCTGACCTGCAGGCCGACGGCGCGCAGGTGTCGGTACTCGACGCCGTGCAGCTCGGTCATGCCCAGGTCCTCGAAGCTGCCGGCACCGGAGACATCGGGCTGCACGTAGAACTCGAGAACCTCGGTACCGTAGACGGCGCGGTGCAGGTAGCCGTCATCCAGGTCGCCGGGATCCAACTGAAAGGTGAACGAGATCTGCGTCAGGCCAGGGGGGAGCGGTTGATTGTCGAAGAACCGGCCGCCCCCGGCGGTGCTAAGGCTGCCGCTGAGATTGAAGAGGCCGGAGGGCAGGGCGAACTCGGCGACGCGGCGGTCGGTGCCGCTGCCGGTACCGACGAATGTCTGCACCCCCCGGTTGTCGATCTGCACGAAGTGCGATACCTCGATGGTGTGGCCGCTATCGCCGATAATGATCGCGTGACTGGGAATGTGCAGGTCGCCGGCGTCATTCGAGGGCTCGAACACCTCCAGGATGATCTCGGTCTGACCGTCAGCGCGCAGCTCCGATGACGAATAGGGGACGCCTTGGTACAGGGCGACGAGGACGAAGGTCAGGTCCGGAGTGAGGAACGGACCGGAGAAGGAGAAGCGGCCCTCCGCGTCGGTGTTCTTGCGGACAATCTCGGTCACCTGACCGTTCTCGCTGACGAAGAAGGCTACCTCGGTGTTGGCGACTGGCGTGCCGTGGTTGCCGTCGACTACGGTGCCGGTGATGGTGTCGGCCGCGGCCGGCAGGGCGACGCAGAGGATGGCTGTAGCCAGCAGCCGTCCCACGCTAGTTGGTCCGGGGAAGATCGCCGTCTCCCTGTGCCGCCGGAGATTGGGTGTGCTCGCTGCCGCAGTGCGGGCAGAAGCGGTCGCCGGGGCGACGTGACTGGCCGCAGGAGGAGCAGACTTGCGCTCTCAGACCGCGGATCTCGGTTTCGATCTGCTCGCGCAACGCGGTGTCGTCGTGGGCGCCGTCGAGTTCGTCGAGTTGCTCGATGAGGGCCAGCGCCTCCGACTCGAGTCCCTGGCGCTGCTGGTTGTAGTCGCGTTCTGAGAGCTTGTCCTGGGAGCGGTCAAGTTCGAGTTCCTTGATGGTCGTGTAGATCTGCTCCTTGCGTTCGTGCAGCGACCACAGCGGCGCGCTGGTGGCCGTCGCAACCGCGGCCCTTGCCGTTTGGGACCACAGCGGCTGGGCGATGTAGTAGCCCAATGCCAGCAGCATGGCGCCACAGACTATAGGTAGCGTGAAATCCACGGTCAGTCGTATTGATCCAGTTCGCGGCGGAGTCTCTCTTCATACCCGGTGCCGCCACCACCGGTTGCCGGTTCGGCGGCAGCCTCGTCTGCGGGTGCGCGCCGCCAGTTGAGCAGGACCGACCGAACCAGGACGATCCCCACCAGCAGGAGGAGGATCGGCGCAATCCAGGCCAGCAGGTTCGAGCCCTTTGCCGGTGGCGAGGCCAGGACGACGGGACCGTACTCCTGTACGAACTGCGCTATGATCTGCTGCTGCTGCTGGCCGTCGTCGAGCGCGCCGCCGATGCGGTCGCGCTCACTCTGAGCGAATCCGCAGAGGCAGGTGGCCAGGGACTCGCGGCTGCAGTCGCCGCACAGGCAGACCATGTCGCGGGCCACGGTCTTGATCTCGGCGGACGTGGCGGCCCGGCTGGCGCCAGGCAGTGCCAGCAAGAGGAGCGGAAGCCACGCCAGCGACCCGCGTCGCAGCCAGCGCGGGGCATGGTGAACCAGCCGGCCCCATCTCATGGCCGCAGCGTCGTGGCCCCGGACCCGACTGCCTGCATCGCGCGTCGATCCACCTGAGCGAGCCGGCGGTCCCGGGCAGTGGGCCACATCGCCCAGAGGGAGCCGAGCACGAAAACGATGCCACCGACCCAGACCGCATTGACGAGCGGGTTGATGTAGACCAGGAACTTGGCGCTCTGCAGTTCGTTCCAGCCCACCAGGATGATGTAGAAGTCCTCCCGCAGGCGCGAGAAGATCGACACTTCCGTGGTGCCCTGCTCAAAGCTCTTGTACTCGTGGCGCGCCGGCATCAAAGTGGTGACGAAGCGGTCGTCGAGAAAGAGGCTTAGGGCGGCGGCGACGGCGGTCTTGTTGGCATCCTCGCTTTGCGCCAGGGCCTCGTAGCGCAACGTGTAGTCGTCGATCTGAACCGACTCGCCGACGCCGAGTTCGACCTCGCGTTCGACTGTGAAAGCCTTCCCGGTGAAGCCGACGAACAACAGGATCATCGCCAGGTGCACCAGGTAGCCGCCGTACCGGCGCCGGCTCTTGGCGAGCAGGGCGTAGAGCGCGCGCAGGTAGCCGACCTGGGTCGTGCGCTGGCGCGCCTGGGTGCCGCGATGGAACTCGGTAAAGAGGCTGGCGAGGACGAAGGCGCACAGGGCCAGGGACATCACCGCGTACAGATCGGCGATGCCGGCGGCGACCAGCAGGGCAGCGGTGACGAGCGCCGCCACGCCGGGCCATGTGAAATTGCGCTTGAGACTTTCGGCCGAGGTGCGCCGCCACGCGAACAGGGGGCCGGCGCCGGTGAGGAAGATCAGCACCAGCCCGATCGGTATGTTCACCTGGTTGAAGAAGGGGGCCGTGACCGAGATCTTCTCAGCCGTGAAGGTCTCCGACAGCAGTGGAAAGATGGTGCCCCAGAACACCGCGAAGAGCATGCCCAGCAGGACCCAGTTGTTCAGCAGGAAAGCGGTCTCCCGCGAGGCCAGTGATTCGAGCCGATTCTCCGCCCGCAACTCGCGGTAGCGGTGCCAGAGCAGGCTGATCGAGAAGACCAGGATTAGGATGAGGAAAACCGAGAAGAAGGGCCCGATGTTTGAGCGGGCAAAGGCGTGGACCGAGTCGATGATGCCACTTCGGGTGATGAAGGTGCCAAAGATGCACAGGGCGTAAGTGAGGATCACCAGGATCAGGTTCCACATCTTCAGCATGCCGCGACGCTCCTGGATCATGGCGGAGTGCAGGAAGGCGGTTGCCGACAACCACGGCATGAAGGAGGCGTTCTCCACCGGATCCCAGGCCCAGTAGCCGCCCCAGCCCAGCTCGACGTAGGCCCACTTGCCGCCGAGCAGCAGTCCCGCGCCCAGGAAGGTCCAGGGCACCAGCATCCAGCGGCGCACGGCGAGCAGCCAGGTCTGGTCGAGCTGGCCGCTCCACAGGGCCGCCACCGCGATGGCGAAGGGGACGGCCATCCCCACCATGCCCAGGTACAACGTGGGCGGGTGGATGGCCATCACCGGGTGCTGCAACAACGGATTGAGACCGCGGCCGTCCGCCGGCGTGAATGGCAGGCGGACGAACGGGTTGGCCTCGAACAGGTGGATCAGGGTGAAGAAGAAGACGGTGGCGGCGACCACCGGTACGGCGAAGGGCATCAGCCGGCGATAGCGCTTGGCGTTGATCAGCACCAGCGCTGCGCCGTAGATGGTCAGGATCCAGTTCCAGAACAGCAGACTGCCCTCCTGGCCCCCCCATAGCGCGGCGATGACGTAGATCAGAGGCATCGCCCGGTTGCTGGTCTCGGCCACGTACTGCACCTGGAAGTCGTGGCTCAGCAGGGCGTTCCAGAGGGCGATGACGGCGACGGTGATCAGCGCGCAGACGGCTAGGAAAGCGCGCTCGCCGCTGCGGATAAGGGACTCGTTGCCACGGCGCACCCCGACGAGGGGCGCGACCATGGCCCAGCCGCTGAAGGCCAGTGCCACGCACAGGCTGAAATAGCCGATGTCAATCATCCGTTCCGGTGGTGTGGTGAACCAGCGCCGAGAAAATCAGCCCTGGCTCTGCATGGCGTCGATGTGGCCCTGGTAGTCCTGGCCCTCGTACTTCGACGGACACTTGGCGAAGACGACCTGGGCATCGAAATGGTCAGAGCCGCGGTCGTAGTGGCCTTCCATCACGACCTGGGCCTGGTCCTTGAAGGTGTCGGGCAGGACGCTGTTCCCCCGGTACCGCACCCGCAGGCGCCGGTCGCCGTCGGTGACTAGGAACTCGGGACGGTGGCGAAACTGGTCCCACTGGATCGAGCCAGGAACCACCGTGCACCCGCCCAGCTGCAGTCGCCGGCCAGCGTAGGTGCCGCTGTCCTCCAGCAGCGTGTCGAGGCTCACGTGCGTGGCCGCCGACTGTTCGACTGATGAGACGAAAAGATAGACCAGACCGGCCGTAATCAGCACGGCCCCGAAGGTAAATTTGCTCTTCACGACGGCGTTCTCTCACTCCAGTGGGGACGATCAGAATCTGCCGAAAACACCACCGGTTCGCAAACCGCGACTACCGGTCGTTCGGCGATGCGCGTGGCGATCAGCGTCACCGGCTCTCCGGTTCCTTCCAGCCGCAGAAGACGTTCCAGCTCATCCGGCGTGATCGGGAACCGGCGCTTCTTGATCGCGGTTGGTCGCCACCCTTCGCGGCCGAGCAGGCGGCGCAGGCTCTTGAGGTTGAACGGCACGTGGCGGAGCACGCGATAACACCGGGCGAAGGGCGTATCGACGGTGCGGTCGCCGCTTAGGTAGGCGATCTGCGGGTCCAGTTTCCAGGCTTCCAGTGCCCCGGCCAGCTCATCGATGAGATGGGCGCGCACGACCGCCGGGTCCGGATCGTAGATGAAGGCTCCGAAAGGGCCCTGCGGCGCCGGCCCTCTATTCTCCGCACTCACGATCGAGTGAGGACCGGGAAGTACGGTCGCCCGCCGTCGCGCCGAGGCCAGTGCGCCGCAGTAGATCACCCCCTCACGGCACTGTCCGGCGGCGGAGACGAATTCGACCTCGGCATCCTCCGGGAGCTCGTCCTCGGGAATGCCGGGTGCCACTTTGACCGCCAGCGCCGTGTACTGTTGCCGCAGTGTTCGCACGAAACTCAGGGGGGGCGAGTAGACCGCGCCGGCGCGAATGCGGCCGCGGCCGCCGCCGCTCTCGCGCCGGCGCTCCGGGTCGATGAATGCCGCATCGGCCTTCGGCTCGAAGCCGGTCGCATCGGCTTGCACGAACGCGGCCGCAGCGCCGACCACCGTGCAGTTGAGACGGGCCATTTCGAGGCGCCGGCGATCCCGGTCGACGGCGATCACGCGCGACTGGCGGCCCAGGACCATGGCGTCGCCGCCGACACCGCAGCACAGGTCGACGACGGTGCCGCAGTCGCGGAAGCGGTGTGCCCGGTGCGCCGCGACGCTCTCCCGGGTCGCCATCTCCAGGCCTTCCCGGTCGAAGTAGAGCTCGTCGGCGCGTTCGAACTTGACCCGGCCCTCTCGCCGCAGCGTGGCCAGCGTCATTGCCTCGGGGCAGAAGGCGGCGGGAAAGTGGCGGCGCAGGCGCTCCTGATCCGCCAAGTCGACGGCGTCGGCAGCTGCCGCCAACAGCTGCGAGCCCACGGGCGTTCGGAAGTAGCGCAGGGCGTCGAGGGAGGCCGTCTCTCAGACCTCCAGATACTTGGAGAAATTGGTGAGGTTGTCGCAGCCGTGGTCGGTGACGACGACGACGTCCTCGATGCGCATACCGCCGTGCTCAGGGTAGTAGAGACCGGGTTCCACCGTGACCACCTGGCCGCTGGCGAGTACATCGCCCCGGGGGCCGATCCGCGGCCCCTCGTGGATCTCCAGACCCAGGCCGTGGCCGGTGCTGTGGAAGAAGCCCTCCATGTGGCCATCCCGCTCCCCGGTCAAAAATCCGGCTTGGGCGAACAGACTCTGGATGGCCGCGTGGATCTGGCTGCCATCGACGCCGGCGGCGATCGTGTCCAGCGCCAGCTGTTGGCCCTCGAGAACCAGGTCGAACATGCGCTTCGCGGTCGGGGTCGCCTCGCCCTTGACCACGGTGCGGGTGATGTCACCGAAATAGCCAGTTGTCGAATGGCGTGGGAAGATGTCGATGATGATGGTCTCGCCCGCCCGCAGTGGACCGTGGCCCTGCTGGTGGGGATCGCAGGCCTGGCGGCCGCCGGCGGCGATCGTGTGCCGCCCAACGCAGTCGCGCTCGATCAGGGTTACGTGGATCAGACGCTGTAACCGCTCGGACGTCAACACCTCGCCCTCGAGGTAGAGCTCCTCTCCCTCGTGCACGTCCGCGGCCGCGATGGCCGCGATGGCTGCCTCCATCGCCTCTTCCGAAGCGGCCATGGCCGCGCGGACGGCCTCTACTTCCACGGCCGTCTTGTTGAGCCGCTGCGGCAGCAGCGGTGCCGCAGCCGCCTGCAGCTGGAGGCCGGCCGCGCGCAGGGCATCCGCTGTCTGCAGCGGGAAGTCGGGAGGCACCTTCAGACGGGCCAGGCCGCGATCCTCAAGCAGCGCCACCAGCAGATCGGTCTGCCCGGGGCGGGTGTGACCCCGCTCCTTCAGCTCAGCCTCATACCGGGAGGAGGCGACCACCTCGTCGACTTGGGCTTGCTGCCGGGCCCTATCGAGCTCGAGGTCGCCAACCATGAGGGTGCGACCGGCGGTCGTCCACAGAAAGACGAAGGGGTCGGGGGCCATGAACCGGGTGGCGTAATACAGATCGGCTGAGCGCTCGCTGTCGCCGACGATGAGCAGGCCGTCGGCGCCGTCCAGGTCGATGGTCACTGTGCGGTCAATCGTCGATGCGCAGGGCGCGTACGTCGATGCCCTCGTCCTGGCGCCAGAACCAGAACAGGGCGGCTTTGCCCGCTTCGAGTCCGGAGACGAAACGGGTGAACTGCTGCAGCGAAGTGATGCGCTCCTGGTCCACCTCGGTGATCACGTCGTTGATGCGAATTCCCTTCGTGGCCGCAGGCCCTTCGGCTTGCACTGCGGTGACGACGACGATCTGCTCGGCGTCGGCGAAACCCAGCTGCGCCGCCACCGATTCGGAGATCCCCATCGCCGCGGCGCTCTCCCGGCCGACGGCAGTCACCGTCATGCCCAGTCGGGAGATGCGCCGCTTGCCGTGCGCCAGCAGGCGGTCCTCCTCCCTCTCCCGCAGGGTCACAACAACCCCAATCTGCTCCCGACCACGCAGCACCTCCAGATGCAGCCGGCTGCCGGGGTCCCGGTCGTAGATCAGCATCTGGATTTGGTTCGGGCGGTCAACTGCGGCGCCGTCGACGGCGATGATCACGTCGCTGCGCTTCAGCCCCGCTTCCTCGGCTGGACTGGCGGGGAAGACCTGGTCCAGGTAGACGCCCCGCGGCAGCTCCTGAGGCAGGTCCAGCGTCCGCACGTGGTCGGGTCCCACTGCCTGCATCTGCACCCCGAGATAGCTGCGGATGACCCGACCGTGTGCCAGGATGTCGTCGATGGCCGCCCGCGCCAGGTTTATGGGCACGGCGAGCCCGTAACCGATATAGAAGCCGGTGCGGGTGGAGATGGCGGTGTTGATGCCGACGACGTTGGCGTCGATGTCGAGCAGGGGGCCGCCCGAGTTGCCCGGGTTGATCACCGCGTTGGTCTGGATGAAGCTCTCGATGCTGTAATCCCCATGGATTACCGAGGCCTGGCGACCGAGCGCCGAGATGATGCCGTCGGTCAGCGTCGTTCCCAACCCCAACGGATGGCCGATGGCGAGCACCAGATCGCCGATCTGCAGCTGATCCGAGTCGCCCATACTCACGGTCGGCAGGTCCCGAGCCGGGACCTTGAGCAGGGCAATATCGATCAGCGGGTCGTAGCCGACCACCTGGGCCATGAATTCGCGCCGGTCAGACAGGGTGACGCGTATAGAGTCGGCGTCCTCTACGACGTGGTAGTTGCTCAGGATGTAGCCGTCTTCGCTGATGATGATGCCCGAGCCGATGTGCCTGAACTCGCGTTGAAAGGGATGGCCCCCCTCGAGCTCATCCTCCCGGATACGCGGATGTCCAAAGGGCAGCTGGGGCGTTTTGGTGACCAGCACCACCGCTGGCGAGACTTGCCGGTAGGCACTGTTGAAAGCCCCCTCGAGTTCTTCGAGGTAGGCCCGCTTGGCGTGCGGCAGCGGCCTGGGCTCCGCAGCGTCGAGCAGCACCGGGACGGCAGCAGACAGCGTCAGCCAGACGGCGATCGCCGCGCTTGTGGTTGCCCCTATGCGACCCGGCGGCTTCCGTCTCATCGTAGATCGTATTCGTCCAGCTTGCGGTAGAGTGTGCGCACACCGATCCCGAGGATCTCAGCCGCTTTCCTGCGGTTGCCGCCCACCTGCACCAGGGTGCGTTGGATCAGCTCCCGCTCCATCTCTTTGAGCGAGCGGGTCCCATTCTCGCCCGGGGTCTCCGGATCGAGCCGCTCCACCGTGGCGTTCTCGATCGGCATGCCGGTGATGGCGGCGTCCTCCAGCGGCACCAAAGGTGGTGCTGAAGCGGCAGCGGTGGGCGGCAGCGGCTGGGCGAAACGCTCTTCGACCAACCTTCGCAACTCGGAAACCTCCCGCTTGAGATCGAGCAGGGCGAAGTAGATCAGCTCCCGCTCGTCCGGCGGTTTGGTGGCTACCGGTAGACTGGGATTTACAGCCGGTGGTCGCTCCAGCTGCGGAATCAGATCGGCCGGCTCAACGCGCCCGCGGGGACCGAGAAAGACCAGGTGCTCCACCAGGTTGCGCAGCTCGCGGACGTTACCCGGCCAGTCGTACTGCGCCAGCAGCTCGAGTGCTGCCGGGGAGAGGGAGTCGAAGTTGACCTGGTTGGTCGCCGCGAACTGGGTCACGAAGTGGTCGATAAGTCCGGGGATATCCTCGGCGCGCTGGCGCAGCGGAGGCACCGTCCACTCGGCTCCCTTGAGCCGGTAGTAGAGGTCCAGCCGAAACTCGCCTTGGCCCACCGCCTGCTGCAGGTCTTTGTTGGTGGCGGCGATGATGCGGATGTCGACTGGTACCGGGGTACTGGCCCCGACGCGGACGACCTCCCGCTGCTCGAGCACGCGCAGCAGCTTGACCTGGGCACTGGTGGCCATCTCGCCAATCTCGTCGAGAAAGACCGTGCCGCCATCCGCCTGCTCGAAGGTGCCGCGCCGCCGGTTGCGGGCGTCGGTGAAGGCGCCGCGCTCGTGACCGAAGAGCTCGCTCTCGATCAGGTTCTCGGGAATGGCTCCGCAGTTGAGAGCGATGAAGGGATGGTCGCGCCGCGGGCTGTGCTCGTGCAGGGCCTTGGCGACTACGTCCTTGCCGACCCCGGTTTCGCCGTTGAGGAGCACGGCCACCGGTGTGGGCGCCACCAGCAGGACGTTGCGGCGCAACGCCCGCATCTGCGGCGATTGGCCGACGACGGTGGTGCCCTGCAGGAACTTTCCCTTCTCCAGCAGTTCCGCCACCGTGTGGCGCAGTGCATCGGCGGCCATGTCGCGGGGGACGGATTGGTCGACTGGGCCGCCCCTGGACAGGCCTTCCCAGGTCGGGTCCGCAGCTCCGGTCTCCAGCACCAGCAGGGGCACGTCTTCGAACAGGGCGAGGATCGCTGCGGCGGCTGCTAGGACGTCGGTCGACAGCTCGGCGTCGACCACCACCAGACCAGGCTCGCGCTCCAGCAAGGGGCGCAGCGGCCCGACGCCGTCGACCTCGACGAGGTGGTGGTCGGTCTCCAAAGCCGCTCCCAGCGCCGCGAGCACCGGCTCGTCTCTGGAAAGGACGAGAATGCGTGACTTTCGGCGTTTCATGGAAGGGATCTCACGGGGCCTCGGTCCGGTTCCAGTTCTCCTCCCGCATAATGGAAATCCTCCGACCCTTGCAGCGGATGTAACCCTGTGCCTCGAGCCGCTTGAGTACGCGGGAAACCGTCTCCCGGGTCGTGCCCGACATGTTGGCTAGTTCCTGGTGGGTCGGCCGGTTGTTGATGATTACGCCCTCCTCAGTCTCCACGCCGTTGTCGCCGGCCAGCTGCAGCAGCGTCTCGGAGATGCGGCTGGTCACGTCCAGGAGCGCCAGGCCCTCGATCTGCCGGTCAGTGCGCCGCAGCCTAGAGGCCAGCTCGGCCAGCAGTTCGATGGCGATCTGCGGAACCTTGTGCATCAGCTGCAGAAAGTCCTGGCGCCGGAGCATGATCAGCACCGTGTCCTTGGTGGCGATGACGTTGGCCGAGCGCGGTTTGCCGTCCAGCAGCGACAGCTCACCGAAGACGGCGCCATCACCCAGCATTGACAGGATGACTTCGCGCCCGTCCTCGCTGACGATGCTCACCTTGACCTGGCCCTTCTTGATGATGAAGAGGGTGTCGCCCTCCTCCTCGGCCAGAATGATGGCGCTGTCCTTGCTGAAGGTGCGCGCGATAGTCATCCGCGCCAGGGGCTTGAGTTCCTCGGCGCTCAGACTCTGGAACAGGGAGACGTTGCGCAGAAACTGGGCTTCCATTTTCTCTTTCCTCCGGTCGGCTGCGAACGGCGCCTACTGCACCG
The DNA here is from genome assembly GCA_964456165.1 of uncultured Gemmatimonadaceae bacterium. Classification (GTDB taxonomy): domain Bacteria; phylum Latescibacterota; class UBA2968; order UBA8231; family UBA8231; genus CAYWBJ01. The sequence continues at coordinate 35,493 of CAYWBJ010000266.1, forward strand.
CCTTCCCTTCCAGGCGCAGCCGCAGGGCCGCGATCCGTTCCTGGGCGGTAGTACCGAAGACGCTCCCGGCCCCCTCCCGCTGGACAATGCGTTCGTAGGCCTTAAGGGCACTCTCCAGGCGTCCCAGGTGCTCGTAACACTGGCCCCGCTTGTAGTCAGCCGTCGAAATCCATTGCGCGGCAGCGTCAGCACCGTAATAACTCACGCCATAATAGTGTTTTATCGCTTCCGGGCAGTTGCCCATGCTTTGATAGGCCTCGCCCGTAAGATAACGCGCTTCGGCGGCCAGATCGCCCGAAGCGGTTTCCAGGATTGCCCGGTAGCGGTCGACAGCTTCGACGAACTGACCCTTGGCGGCCAGGATGCTGGCTAGGTCCATCTCCGCATTCTGGCGTTTTGGATGCTCGGGATATTCCTGCAGTAGCCGCCACACGAAGCGGTGGGCGTCGTCGTAGAGATTGGACTTGAAGTAGCTGTTGTAGACCCGGTAGATCGCCACTCTTCGGTCGGCAACGGGACTGTCCCCTTCGAGCACCTCCTTGTAGGCGACGATGGCCTCTGGTAGGCGGCCGAGCTTGAAGAAATGGTCTCCCATCCGCATGTGCACGGCCACTGCCCGCGGACTGTCCGCGTATCTCTTGACGAAGGCCTCCTGCGCCGCGGTCGCCTGCGCCGCGGTTTCCTCGCTCGGGTCCTGTTCGTTGATCGCCCACAGGCTGGTCGCCGCCTGGAAGCCGGCCTCCGCGGCCCAGTCGCCGCCGGTCCTCTCGACTTTCTCGAAGATCTTCAGCGCTCGCTCGTGGTCCCCGGCCTCCTGGTAATAGCGTCCCTCTTCAAGGGAGAAACTCTGTTGCCAATAGGTCTCCTGCGCGAAGCGCTTGGCAAAAGTCTTGGCCTGCCTTTTGGCTTCCTTGAGGCGTTCGAGGCGGAACAGGGACAGGACCGCGCGGCCGTGGACGGACGGCAAGTCGGTGGTCGCCAGCAGGGGCGCGTAGGTGGTGTGGGCTCGGGCGTACCGCCCCAGGTCGAACAGCAGGTCGCCCGCCCGCCCTGCGGCGGTGGCGGCCAACGCGGTGGTGGTCGCCCGTTTCCCCACCTGTTCGTAGGTCGCGATCGCCTCCTCGGTGCGGTCGAGGTCGGCGAACAGTTCGGCTCGGGCGAAGCGCACACTGTCCGCGACGACTTCGGGATGGCGCTCGATCACGCCGGTCAGCAGCCCGAGGGCGGCCTCGGGCTGCTCGGCAGCGCGGTAGCAGGTGGCCAGGCGCAACTGCACCGGGATCGACTCCACCACGGCTCCGGCCCCCTCGATCCACTGCTCGTAGTTTCCGATCGCGGCTGCGGGATCGCCGGCGGCGAAGTGGGCGTCCCCCAGCAGGCGTAGCGCCCGGCGCTTGTCGGGGTAGGCGGGGTAAGCCAGCAGCATCTCCTGCAGGCGCGCCACCGCTTCGCGCGGGCGTCCGTTGCGCAGCAGCTGGTCGCCCAGGTCGAGGAGGACATCGGGCGACTGGGCATCCCGCGGGTAACGCCGTCGGACCTGGGCCAGTGTGTCGGCTGCCGCCGCGTGCTCGCCCTGACGGCTGTGGCACAGACCTAGACCGTGGAGCGCCTGGGGTACAAAGGGGCTTTCGGGGTGGTTTGTCAGCAAGCGCCGGTAGGAAGCCATCGCGGCTGCGACGGCCGCCTCGGCCAGGCTATCGGGCGCCGTGGAGCCGGCCTGCAGACGCTGGGCCTCGGCCAGACGCAGCAGGGCGAGGGCGGCCAGCGGCTGATCGCGGTCGCCGTGGCTTTCGATGAAGGCGCGGTAACCGGCCTCCCGTCGGTAATGCGTCGAGTCGCCGGTGGCAGCCTCGGCCTCGATAAGGCTCAGCTCGCTGCGCTGTGACCACTCGTCCGGCGCCGGGGTGGCGGCAAGGATGCGATGTTCCTGGAGGCCGAGTCGACGCAGCGAATCGGCAGCGACCGGATCTCCTTCGAGCTGCCGCTGCCGGCCCAGCTTGCCCAGGCCTTCGGCCAGGTGATACTGGGCCCGCGGGCGCAAGGCACTGTCCGGATACTGGGCGACATAGGTTTCCAGCAGGCTGACTGCACCGGCGATGTCGTGGTGGTCGTAGAGTGCCAGCGCCAGATCGAGGAAGTGAATCTGGTGCGGCGTTCCAGCCAGCTCCTGCAGCCGGTTCTGCTGAAAGAGGCGGTCGTAACGGCTCTGGTCCAGGACCCTGAACTCGCTGAGGTACTCGACCCGCTCACGCGCCTGCGCGGCACGGGCATCTCCGGGGGAGCGCTCGAGGAAGCGGACGTATTCGTGGAGGGCCTGGCGCGGCTGGTCGAGCTCGAGGATCTGGGCCAGTTCGAACTGGGCGAACAGGGCTACCGACGGACTGTCCCGCGCCAGGCCACGCAACAGGGGGATGGCCTGATCGGGATGGCCGATCTGGTCGTAGACGCGGGCCAGGGAGAGCTTGACCTGATCGTGGTCACCGCCCCCCCCGGGAGCCGCCTGCAGGTAGGTGTCGAACCAGGTGATGGCGCTGTTGTAGTCGCGCCGCTCCTGGTAGAGCAGGCCCAGCTCGCGGTAGCTGGCGATCGCCTCGGCAGAGCGGGGCGCGGAGCGAATGATTCGGGTTAAGAGGTTGTAGGCGCCGGTGAAGTCACCGGAGCGGCCGACGCTGCTGGCCAGGCCGAGACGGATGTGGTTGTAACTCGGATGGTCGGGGTCACGCGCCTTGACCAGAGCCTGATAGTGACCCAGACTCTCGTCGACGCGTCCGGCCCGCCGGAGCGCGTCGGCCAGGCCGACGCGGGCGTCCAGCTGCGCCTCCTCGGTTGCGGCGTCGCGGTAGGCGCTGGCGTAGGCCTCTACCGCCTTGGTCGTACGCCCTCGCTCCGCCTGGTACGACGCCAGCGCGAGGCGGGCGCTGTCTGCCTGTGTCGTTTTGGCATACTGGCTGGTCAGGCGGTTGAAGGCGCGGCCGGCGGCTTCGGGATTGCCGCGAAATAGGTGAATGGAACCGCTGAGCAACAGAGCGCTGGCCGCTTCCGGCGGTGGCTTCCCGGCGTCGGAGACCGCCGCCACCTCGGCGAGCAGCTGCAAGGCGCGGGGGGCGTTGCCGGTGGCAAACAGCAGGGTGGCCAGGCGGTAGCGGGCAGCGTGAACCTCGTCGTCGTCGGGGTATTCCTCGATGACCCGCTGCAGGACCCGGGCGGCTTGCTTCGGTCGAGTAGCCGCGGTATAATTTCCCGCAGCCTGCAGGAGCGCCCGGGCCGCTGTTTCGCGGGCGGGGTGACGCTTCTGGACTTCCTCGAAGCTGCCAGCCGCTTCCAGATTGCGACCTTCCACCTCTAGACAACCGGCCCGTTCAAGCCGCGCTTCCGGCGTCCGCAGGTCGTCCCGGTGTTCAGTGTAGAACCGCTCGTAGACGGGAATGGCCAGGTCGCATTCGCGAATCAGCCGATAGGAGCGCGCCAGGAGCAAGCGCGCGTCGGCGAGGCGTTCGCTGTTGGGATAGTTTTGAATAAAGTTTGCAAGCAGGTCGGCGGCGGTGGAGTGGTCCGCCTGCCGGTAGAGGTTGCGGGCGAAGTCGAAGTCGTCCTCTTCCTGCTCGGACTGGGGCGCGGCAAACGCGGCGCGGGCGGTGATGGCCAGGCCGACAAGGGCTGGTGACAGGGGGTGAGACCGGCGTGAAGGGCCGCTGTTTCGGGACCTCCGAAGCAAGCCCAAAACCGATCGTAAGTACATGATATTACTCAGCAAGCACATCGATATAGATATATGACATCGCCGCTCGAAGGTCAAGCCGACAGACACGTCGAGATAGCGGCGGCGAAAATCAACCTGGGGCTGAAGATCCTGGGCCGTCGAGACGACGGCTACCACGACATCTGCAGCATAGCGCAGACGGTCGATCTGGCTGATCGGCTCGAAATCTCGGTAGGCCAACAGAGGTCGAAAGATATGGGTTCGACCAACGGCGACCGTGTCACTTTGGCCTGTTCGGACCCGGCGCTGTCGACCGGCCCGGACAACTTGGTGAGGCGGGCAGTGGGTTTGTTCGAGGCCCAGCTGCGGCAGCCGCTGCGGCCGCTGTCGCTGTATCTGGATAAGCAGATTCCCCTCGGCGCTGGTCTGGGCGGAGGCAGCGCCGATGCCGCAGCCGCACTGCGCGGTCTAAACATTATATACGGCCAGCCGCTGGCGGCGAAGGCGCTGACCAGCCGGGCGGCGCAGTTGGGCGCCGACGTGCCGTTTCAGTTTGCCGGGGGCACGGCGGTGATGCGGGGCCGCGGCGAGCTGCTCCAGCCCCTGGTGTTCGCAGCCGACGTATGTTACGTGCTGATTTACCCCGGCATCCACGTCAGCAGTTCCTGGGCCTACGATCAGGTTGCAGCAGCGCGCGATCAGTCTGGCGCCTCCTTGACAGCTGGTGGCGACTACTTTAGATTGGTGACTTCGCTTCGCGGCGGGTGCGTTGACCACGAGAGCCTCTTTCGCTGTCTGGACAACGATTTCTGGCCACTGGTTGAACGCACCTATCCCATCGTCGCAACCCTGGGCTCCTGCCTGGATGCGGCCGGCGCTATCGCCCGGTCGATGTCAGGTAGCGGCTCGACTATATACGGAGTTTTCGACGACCGGACCGCTGCGTCAGAGGCCTGCGAGGGCCTCAGGGCGAGGGGTTACCGGTCTTTTCTTTGTCGGCCCGTCAGCGTGGCCGGCGTGGACTGAAGTGTAAGACTGTCCGGTTGCCCGGTCGTTCAACTGGTAGGACAACGGATTTTGGTTCCGTCTATCGAGGTTCGAGTCCTCGCCGGGCAGCCATTTTTTCTGTGGAGACGTTCGATGACTGAAGCGGTAGTGGAAGAGCAGACGCCGGACGAAGCAGCGGCCGAAGCCCCTGCCAGCCGCAAGCCGGAAGTGCAGCTGAAGCTGTACCTGCGCGAGGAGATCGGCCTCACCTTGGAACGACGTGAAGAGATGGGCAAAGGGCCCGTCGGCCGGCTCCGCCGCGAGGGCGGCATGGTCCCCGGGGTGTTGTACGGGCACAACCAGGAGGGCGCCCTCTTCAAGGTGAACGCTCGCATGCTGGAGCGCCTGCTCAGCCGCGGGGCTCAGAATGCAATCCTCCTGGTTGACATCGACGGCGGCGATCAGGAACGGGCCGTGGTCAAGGAGATCCAGTACCACAAGGTGCACGGCACCGCCGTGCACCTGGACCTGCTCCGCGTCGATCCACAGGAGGTGTTGCGCGTCAGCGTGCCGGTGACCATGCAGGGGACGCCGGTGGGCGTGCGCGCGGGTGGGGCGTTGCAGCAGTCGATGTCGGCCATCGAGCTGGAGTGTCCGGCCGTTGAACTGCCGAGCGGTGTCGAGATCGACGTCTCTGAGCTAGACGTGGGCCATAGCATCCACGTCAGCGATCTGCTCGAGCAGGAAAGCCGCATCGTGACCGATCCCGGTCGCACCATCTGCACCGTGCTGACGCCGCGACTGGTCGAGGAAGAGGTTACTGCCGAGGAGGACGAGGAAGGCGTCGAAGGCGTCGAGGGTGAGGAGGCTCCGGAAGGCGAGGCTGCCGCCGAAGAGGGGGGCGCGGACGCCGCGGAGTAGGCCGAGCCGGTGGTGGAGCATCTGGTGGTCGGGTTGGGCAATCCGGAACCGCGATACGCCCCGACCCGGCACAACATCGGCTTCATGGTCGTCGACCAGCTCGCCCGCCACAACGACGCTGGCTGGCACACCGATCACCGGGTCCACGGGGAGTTGGCCTTGGCCACCATCGCCGGGGCCGAGGTGGTCTTGGCCAAGCCGATGACCTACATGAACCGGTCGGGTGTCACGGCGTTGGCGCTTCTGGCCCAGGCGGAGTTGCCCACCGAACGGATGCTGGTGGTCGTCGACGACTTCCTGCTGGACTTCGGTCGCCTGCGCTTCCGCCGGCACGGTAGCGACGGCGGCCACAATGGCTTGGCCTCGATCGTCGAGAAGTTGAGGTCAACCGAGTTCCCGCGGTTGCGCTGTGGCTTCGGTGGTCCGGCAGACGGGGAAGACGTCATCGACTACGTCCTGTCGTCCTTCGGCGCTGACGAGGAGGTGGACGGGTTGGTCGAACGCAGCTGTGCAGGGATCGAAGTGCACATCGAAGAAGGTATCGAGGCGGCGATGAACCGCTTCAACGGCACCTGAAAGACAGACAAGGGGGGACATGGAAACCTGGACCAGTGCAGCACCCTACGCGGGGCTCGTGG
>CAYWBJ010000267.1:0-5696 GCA_964456165.1 uncultured Gemmatimonadaceae bacterium
CCAATTCGACGCGGTGGGCTGGCAGAAACACCTGCTCACTTTCGGAGGTGGCTACATCCGCGAGGGCGTCGAAGCGGATCGCATCGCCACCGGCGAACAGTCCTCCAGCAGTCTATTCGTCTTCGCGCAGGACGAGTGGAATGCGCACCCGGCAGTCGACCTCGTCCTCAGCGCCCGAACCGACGCCCACAGCGACTACGCGACCCATTTGAGCCCGAAAGTCGCCGCCCTGGCGCGGCCAACGCCATGGCTCAGCCTGCGCGCTTCGGTGGGCAAGGGCTTCAAAGCACCGGCGTTCCGCCAGCTCTACCTCGACTTCACCAACGCGACCGTCGGCTACAGCGTCTTCGGCACCACCACCGTGGCCAATTCCCTGGAGCAGCTGCGGAACGGCGGCCAGATCCAGCGCGAGCTCCTAGCGCCGCCGAGCGAAAAAATCGAGCCGGAAACCTCCGTCGCCTACAACCTGGGCCTTGACCTGCGGCCACGGGCAGACGTGCGGCTGCACGTCAATCTGTTTCGCAACAACCTGGAGAACCTGATCGACACTGCTCCCATCGCGGTCAAGACCAACGACCAGCGGGTGTTCACCTACTTCAATGTGGACCGGGTGTTCACGCAAGGACTCGAAAGCGAAGTTGAACTCGCGCTCGGCAAACAACTCGACCTGGGCCTCGGCTACCAGCTGGTGGAGGTCAAGGACGAGGCCGTGAGCGATCAGATAAAAGCTGGAACGCTCTTTGCGCGCGACGTCGTTGGGCGCTCGCGCCGGGTGCGCGCCTCCGACTACGGCGGGCTGTTCAACCGCTCCCGGCACTCGGGCGTAATCTGGGCGACCTACCGAGACGAGAACCGCGGCGTCGGGGTAACCGTGCGGGGGATATTGCGGGGTCGGTCCGGCTATGCCGACATCAACAGCAATGGGATCCTCGACCACGACGACGAATACACGCCCGGCTACGCTCTGTGGAATCTGACCGCCAGCAAACAGCTCGGCGCCTTCGGCGTACAAATCGGCGCAAATAACCTTCTCGACAAGACCAATCCAGAGCGCATTCCGTCACTGTCCGGACGGACAGTCTACGCGGGCCTGGGCAGGGACTTTTAAACCCTCCAAAGGAAGCAGCAATGCATCTAACAAGGCTAACTGCTGGCATCACCCTTCTGGCCTTCACCCTGGCTTGCGGTGATGGCGATGACGGCGATTCGACCAGTGCCGGTCCAAGCGGCGGAAGTCTCAAGGTGATCACTGTAGAAGACCTCCCGGCCGACCCTGAGCGGAGCGGCGATTTAACCTACTTCAGCTTGCGCGATAACGCCGTCGTTGACGGCGCAGAGGGAGCAACGGACAAGTGGGATTTGGCTTTTCAGTCAGTAACGATCCTTACCAACTCCGGTTCGAGCGGCCCAGGCGATGGCGCCGGTTTGGTCCTCACGGGTGTAAACTTCGACGAGCTCGACGAGCTTCCCTCCGCCGGCTGGAACGCCGATGCCAACGGCGCTCCAGCCCTGGCGCAAGGTGCGTGGTACACCTACACCGGCGCCGAAGGCAGACCACCGCACGCAATCTTGCTGAACCCGGGAGTGGTGCTGGGCATTCGCACAGCCGATGGACGTTATGCCAAAATGGAGATTTCCAGCTACTACAAAGGCGGAGCTGCCGTGCCAGGTGAAGGCGACCAGTCGCGCTATTACAACTTCCGCTACGTCTTTCAGCCCGATGGCTCGCGTTCCTTCGACTGATAGAGCCACACTCCCAAGTTGAGAGATGACATGACGACAACAGCCAAATCGCCTCACGCCGCCGGCCTGAAACAGCGCTGGGAAGGCTTTCGCGCAGCCAACCCGAAGGTTCGCATTCGCGACGCCGCATCGCAACTGGGGGTGAGCGAAGCCGAGTTGGTCGCCACGTCGTGTGGCGAGGGAACCGTTCGCCTCCAGGGACCTTGGCCCCAGCTCCTACAAGACCTCGAAGCTCTCGGGCCGGCCATGGCGCTGACCCGCAACGCCAGCGCCGTTTCCGAGAAGCAGGGTGTCTATCGCCGAACCGAGTTCCACGGTCTCATGGGCCTGGTGCTGGACGAGGGCATCGACCTTCGCCTGTTCATGAATCACTGGCACCACGGCTTTGCCGTCGAGGTGGAAGGGCATCACGGCCCGCTGTGCAGCCTGCAGTTCTTCGACATCGATGGCACTGCAGTTCACAAGGTTTACACAACAGACCGCAGCGACGAGACGGCCTACGATGAGCTTGTCGAAAGGTATGCGAGCGACAATCAGTCGCCGGGGTCCGAGGTAGAACCAGTGGAACCGGCCGCCGCGCCATTGGGAGACAACGAGGTGGATCTGGCCGGATTGGAGGAGGGCTGGCGGTCGCTGCAGGACACCCACGACTTCCACCGGCTACTGGGCCGTTTCAACGTCGGCCGCGTGCAGGCGCTAAAACTGGTACCAAACGACCTGGCATGTCCCGTGGCCCCCGAGGCTGTGCACGCGATCCTGGAAGGAGCGGTAAGCCGGCAACTGGCGATCATGGTTTTCGTGGGTAGTCCTGGGGTCATCCAGATCCACTCGGGGCCGGTTCGCAACATCAAGCAGGCCGGTCCCTGGCTCAACGTTCTCGACCAAGGTTTCAACCTGCATCTGCGTGCAGATCGCATCGACTCGGCCTGGATAGTCCGCAAACCGACGTGCGACGGAATCGTGTCGAGCCTGGAGCTGTACGACGCCAGTGGCGAGACGATTGCGCTCCTGTTCGCCAAGCGCAAGGAAGGGCAGTCGAGCTCTACCGTCTGGACGTCGTTGCTCGAGCAGGTTATACCGGCGGGTGCTGTGTCATGAACGGACGGAGGGCAGTATGCGTGTACACAGCCCTGCTCACACTCTGGTCAGCTCAGCACCTTCCCAGCAGCCAGGCCATCACAAACGTGAACGATGCCAGCGGTGCGCCAGTGGATATCGAGGACGCATCCCGGCTCGTCGTGCTAGGTGGATCGCTGACTGAGATCGTCTTTGCCCTCGGGGCGGGGGACCGTGTCGTAGGCGTGGACGCCTCGAGCACATACCCCGAGGCTGTCGACCAGTTGCAAAAGGTCTCCTACCATCGGCGTCTCGCCGCAGAGGGAGTGCTCTCTCTCTCACCAACGTTGGTGATTGCCACAACGGAGGCAGGACCACCTGAGGCTCTGCAACAACTGCAAAGCGCCGGAGTTACAGTGCTCATCCTGCCGCACGAACCTAGCGCGGCCTCGGCGGTAGGCCGCATCCGGTCCCTCGCCCGGGCACTCGACGTCGAGGTCCGCGGCGAGGCACTGGTACAGGCGCTGGAGCGCGACCTTGAGCGGGCCGGCAAGACGAGCAGCGACAAACCCGTAAAGGTCCTCTTCATCTACGCACGCGGCCAAGGGACACTGATGGTAGCCGGTCAGGAGACGGCGGCCGACAGAATGATGGAGCTGGCCGGCGGGATCAATGCGGTGCGCGGCTATACCGGGTATAAGCCGCTTACCGCAGAAGCGGTCGTGGCCGCGGCCCCGGAGGCCGTCCTGGTAATGGACAGCGGGCTGGAAAGCGTCGGTGGCGAAGCCGGCCTGTGGAAGCTGGCCGGGATGGCGTTGACGCCGGCCGGAGCCGAGGGGCGTTTGGTATCGATGAACGGACTGCTCCTGCTCGGTTTCGGACCTCGCCTTGGCGAGGCAGCCGTGGCACTTAACCAGTCGTTGTATCCTCGCGAGTTAGTGCAGCGGAAGAAATGACCACACCCCAGGACACAGTGCCCGGTTTCACCGGAGCGGGAACCTCCTCGCGACCCGCCAGTCCCCTGAACCGCATATCCCCGCGGCGCCCGGACACCGGTTGGAGAGCGGGGGCACCCTGGCTCGTCGCCTTGGGAATACTGCTCGGGATGGTCGCCGTCGTTGCGTTGGGCAGCGGCGCAGTCGCGATCGCGCCACTGCAGGTGATCGCCATCCTCAGCCGGCAGCTGAGCCTGGACCTGCCGTGGGTGGTAGAACCTCATCACGAGGCGATCATCATGGCAATCCGCCTGCCGAGGATCCTCCTTGGGATCTTGATCGGGTCCGGGCTAAGCCTGGCCGGTGCGGCGATGCAGGGGTTATTCCGCAACCCGTTGGCGGACCCGGGGCTGATCGGCGTATCGAGTGGTGCAGCGGTGGCGGCCGTAGCAGTTATCGTCTTGGGAACCACAGTACTTGATTTCGCGACCACAGCCCTCGGGCCCTTGGCGCTGTCGCTCGCCGCCTTCTCTGGCGGTGCGACGACCACGTTCCTGGTATATCACCTATCGATGGTCCACGGTCGCGTGGCAGTCGCGACCATGCTACTGGCGGGAATCGCCATCAACGCCGTGGCCGGCGCCGCCACGGGAATCTTCACGTTCGTCGCAGACGACGCGCAGCTTCGCACCCTGACCTTCTGGAACCTGGGGAGCCTGGGCGGCGCGACCTGGACCGCGGTGGTGAGTGTCAGTCCGCTGATCGGCCTCTCGTCGCTGGCGACACTGCGTTTCGCGCGCCCGCTCAACGCACTCCTGCTGGGAGAGGATGAGGCCGGCCATCTCGGTTACAACATCGACAGCCTGAAACGCCGGCTGGTGTTGCTCACCGCCCTGTCGGTAGGGGCCGCGGTAGCCGTCGCCGGCATCATCGGCTTTGTCGGGCTGGTAGTGCCGCACCTGCTGCGGCTGATCCTGGGACCCGACCACCGACTGCTCTTGCCCGGCTCCGCCCTGCTAGGCGCCGCACTCCTTCTCGGTGCCGACCTGATCGCGCGTACAATAGTGGCGCCGGCTGAGCTACCAATCGGCATCGTCACCGCGATCGTAGGCGGCCCCTTCTTCATGTTTCTGCTACAACGGGGCAGGCGGTTGGGGCGGTACTAATGCTTGAAGGCATAGACATCGAGGTGATCATCGATGCGAACGTGCTGCTGGAGGGTGTATCGATCCGCGTCCAGACCGGCGAGGTAGTCGCCATCCTCGGCCCCAATGGCGCCGGCAAGTCAACGCTGCTGAGAGCTTTGTGCGGCGACATCGCGCCGACTGGGGGGACGGTGAGGATGAACGGGCTACCGCTGGCCGACTGGAACCGCCAGGCGATGGCCCGCGTTCGCGGTGTCCTGCCCCAGCAGTCGACACTGGCCTTTCCCTTCACGGTGCTCGACGTCGCACTGATGGGAAGGAGCCCACATCAGCACGGCGGAGATTCAGCCGGTGATCGGGCAATCGCTCTCGCCGCTCTGGAGGAGGCCGGAGTAAGGCATCTTGCCGACCGGTTTTACACGACCCTCTCCGGTGGCGAAATGCAGAGGGTGCAATTGAGTCGCGTCCTGGCGCAGATCTGGGAACCGGGAGCATGCCGGTAGCTGCTCCTGGACGAGCCGACGGCGGGCCTCGACCTGTCGCACCAGCACCACATCCTGGGTGTGGCCCGCCGTCTGGCCACTCAGGACGTCGCCGTGCTCGCGGTGCTGCACGATCTAAACCTGGCCGCTCAGTACGCGGATCGCGTCCTGATGCTGCACCGCGGAAGCACTGCGGCCGTGGGACCGCCGGAGCAGGTGCTGGAATCCAACATGGTGCAGTCGGTCTTCGGGATGCCGGTGTCGGTAATCCCTCACCCCTACATGTCTTGTCCGCTGGTTCTGCCGTTAGCCGACAGGATCGTCGGCACAGTGTG
>CAYWBJ010000268.1:0-2257 GCA_964456165.1 uncultured Gemmatimonadaceae bacterium
AGACAAGTGATGCTGCCCAGAGTATTGCACTGCCATATTTCGTTGAGCTGTTTGCTCCTGCTGTCCGTGCCCGTAGCGGCATGGGCTGCCGGGTCGGAGCCGATGCGGCTGGTCGACAGTCCGACAGCCGGTCTGATCGACAAGGGGCGCTATGGGATCGGCCTGCGCCTGTTTCCCGATGGCGGGATGATGGGGCGGATCAACGCCGGCGTTCTGAAGCGCCTGGGGATCGGGATCTCGTTCGGCGGTGAGCAGATCATCGGCGATCGCTCGATCCGCTGGTATCCGCGCGTCGAGGTCGCGATCCGCTACCGCATCGTCGAAGAGAACCGGGCCCTGCCCGGAATCGTGGTCGGTTACGAGACGCAGGGCTTCGGCCGGCACCGACAGGACCGGTACCAGATCAAGTCGAAGGGCATGTATGCGGCGGCCAGCAAGAACTACCTGTCGGCTTTCGGGCAGTTCGGTCTGCACGCCGGGATCAACCTCAGCCGCGAAGACGGCGACGGCGACGGGGACGTTTCGGGGTGGTTCGGCGTCGATAAGAGTGTGAACGAGGAACTGGCCCTGGTAGCAGAATGGGACCTGGCGCTCAACGACGACAACGACCTGGCGTTGGGATCCGGAAACGGCTACCTCAACGCCGGTGTCCGCCTGAACCTTGCACCAGAGCTGGTCATCGCCTTCTACATGAAGAACCTGGTCCGCAACGGATGGGGCGATTTCGACCCGAGCCGCGAGTTGGCCGTGCTCTACACCGAGGAATTCTGATGCGGGCTTCGACGGTAACGGCGCTGTGCGCCGGTCTGTCCACGCTGCTGAGCGTTGGCGCCGCACGGGGGCAGGAGCCGGTGGTCGACAACTTCTCCGGCGTTGGCGTGAGGGCGATGGGAATGGGGGGTGCCTTCGTCGGCGTGGCCGACGACTTTTCCGCCGTCTACTGGAACCCGGCCGGCCTGGCGCAGATGTCGGAGCGCGAGGTCTACTACAGCTTCCAACGGAATAGCCATGAGGGGAAGTCGGCGCTCGGCGATCAGCGGACGGTCAGCGAGCTGGCTAACACCCACTTAGGCTCCCTGGGTCTGGTCGTCCCCTATCCGGTATACCAGGGCAGTCTCGTGTTCGCCCTGGGCCTCAACCGGGTCAAGGACTTCGATTCGGTGATACGCGTCCGGGGCTTCAGCGAGCGTGAAGATCTGCACCTCGACAATCTGTTCCGGCACGAGGGCGGCCTGTCCACGACCACTCTGGCCGGTGCCGTGGACGTCTCGCCCGGGATCTCCCTCGGCCTGGCGCTGAATCTGTGGCGTGGCGATGACGAGCGTGTTAACGACTTTGATCAGCACGACAGCGAAGACCTGTTGGTGGGCACCCGGTTCGCCACCCGCGACCTCTACGAGGACGAATACGGAGGCTTCAACGTTACCGCCGGCATTATGGTCCGCACCCCCCGCGAAAAGCCGAGGGTTCGCTTCGGGCTCACGGTGAGCAATGGGGCGACGCACGAGATCGACTACGTCTTCACCGGGGTTCCGCCCCCTGCCAACAGCATCGTCGAGTACGAGCCGGAAAGGGTGCGCGTCGAAGGCCTCGACCTGCCGGGCGACCTCCCGGAGGATTCAAGAGATAACCTCGTACCGGCCGACGAGGTCGTATTGACCCAGGACGTGGACGCCGACGGGCATTCGTTCGTCGTGACCAGCACCGGGCGCCGGATCACCTACGCGAGCACCGATGAGCCGGGTCTGGTCCGCGAGCAACTGGAGGACAAGAAAATAAGGGGATCTTACAAGGTGTCGCTGCCGCTCGAGTTCGGCGCCGGCATTGCGTTCGCGCCCGTGCCGGACCTGCTGCTGGCAGGCAGAGCCCACCTGGCCGAATGGGCGCAGAGCGAGTACGACTACTCCGACTCCGACTTCTTGCGGGCGGACATCCGCTTTGAGGAAGAATACGCGAACATCATCCGCTACCACCTGGGCATCGAATGGCAGGTGCCCGAGTACACCCTGGCCCTGCGGGCGGGATTCTACAGTGATCCACTGCCATACATCGGTCCTGAGGACGCGGAAGACAACGACCCGTCCAACACGCACCTGGTGCTGATCGAACAGGACAGGCGTTTCGTCACCCTGGGTGCCGGGCTGGTCGTCGACCAGGTGATACAACTCGACCTGGCCTGGACCAGGGGCAGCGTCGGGCAGAAGCGCGAGGGGGCCCTAGAGGAGGGCACTGTGACCCGCAGCTTCGCCAGCCTGGC
>CAYWBJ010000269.1:0-1675 GCA_964456165.1 uncultured Gemmatimonadaceae bacterium
GGCCAGCACAACTACGGCATCCCCCGCACCAACCCACGGTGAGCCACCGGCCAGCCAGCCGCCGCCGCCGACAGACGCCCCGGCCTACGCGCGGCCAGCGCCTGAAGAAACCACACCGGTGCCCCCGGCCACAACCCGAGCACCCGTCCAGATCGCCGAGACGGCTCCTGTGGTTGACGCAGCGGGTGAGGATCCCGCCACGACTGCCCCGCCGACAGACGCCACAGCAGCACCAGCGGAGCCGCCACCTGGGCAGCATCTTGCAACGCCCCCGGCCAGCGCAGACGCCGCCAGCTTGGTCCTCGCAGTCGAGGCCGTCGATTCCACCTGGGTGCAGATCCGCTGGGACGGCACAGGCAAATTCCAGGGCATCGTGCCGCGCGGCGAGCGCCGCAGTTGGCAGGCCGACGACCACTTCCTGGTGTTCACCGGCCGCGCCCACGGGCTGCGCTACTGGCTCAACGACGAACTCCTGGGCGACGGCCAATTAGGCGCGGCCACTCAAGTGTTGCGCTTCCGCGCCAACACCAGCGGCATCGAATTCGTCGGCCCGAATTTCCAGCCCCTTACAAGCGAAGCCACCACCGCCCGGCCATGACCCGCCGCTGCGTAGAGGTCGCCCTGCCGCCGCCTGTGGCGCGCGAGCTGACGTACGGCGTCCCCCCCGAACTCGTCGCGGAAGCCCGGCCCGGTGCACTGGTGCTAGTGCCGGTAATGCAGCGCCTGCTCACCGGCATCGTGCTCGGTCCGGCCGCATTAGGCGATCTGGCGCCCAGTAAAATCCGCAATATCGAACAAATCCTCGACACCTCGCTGCTCAGCCCGGAAGTCGTCGATATCTGCCGCTGGATGGCCGGTTACTACATCGCCCCCCTGGGCAGCGCGCTGATGGCAGCCCTCCCACCCGGCGTCAAACTGACTTCCAACCGCATGGTCGAATTGCAGGATGGAGCCAGTAGTCCGGTCGCTGGTCTCGAGGCACGGATAGTGGACGAAATACAACGGGACGGCCCGCTCAAGGTCAGCACCCTCAAACGCCGCCTCGGCTCCAAGGGGTTAGAAAAAAGCCTGCGCGCCCTGCGCCGCCAGGGCCAGATCGAAGTCGCCCCGGTGCTCGACGACAAACGCACTCGCACCATCAGCCAGCGCCACTACCGCTCGCGCGCCGACGCCGTGGAGGCCATCCCCCAAATCGAAAAAAGCGCCCCGCGCCAGGCCGCCTGCCTGCGCCACCTGCTCGAGAGCCCTGAGCATACCGCCCGCAATGCCTTGATTGACGCCGGCTTTTCCGCCGCAGTACTCAGGGGGCTCGAACAGCGCGGGCTAATCGAAGCCTACGACGAGGAAGTCGTCCGCGATCCGCTGGCCCATATCGACAGCGCCGTCCCCGACGACTTGGCCCTCACCACAGACCAGCAGCAAACCCTCGACGCGCTCGGCACCGCGCTCGATAGCGGCAGCTTCTACCCCTCGCTCCTGCACGGCGTCACCGGTTCGGGCAAGACCCTGATCTACATCCGGCTCGCGGCCCAGGCTCTGGAGCAGGGCCGCAGCACCATCGTACTGGTCCCCGAAATCGCCCTGGCCTGGCAGATGGTTCGGCGCTTCAAAGAGCACTTTGGTGCCGAAGTCGCAGTATTGCACAGTCAGCTCTCGGCCGGCGAGCGCTACGACA
>CAYWBJ010000270.1:0-12121 GCA_964456165.1 uncultured Gemmatimonadaceae bacterium
GCCGCGATGTACTGGTCCTGTCCCCCCTACACCAAGTGGGAGGGTGGCGACCTTGGCGCAATCTGCGATGCACCGGTTATTTGTGAATCGGCAGGTCGCACCTACTTGGCCGGCCGCGTCCGTCTTCCCGGTGTGGTGTACAGCGGCTATCCGGCGCAACTGCAGGGTGGGGCATGGGAGGGCCAGGGCAACGGCACCACCGGCCTCTATCATCTGACCAAGGGTAGTGTTGAACTGATCCGACACTTTCCCAGCGGCGGTGATGCCTCCTATCCCGGGCTGATCTCAACGGAACCGGGCAAACTCGCAATCTCCTTTTATTCCGACGTCGCGTACTGGACCGGTACGGTTAAGCCGCGGTATTTCTCGGAATGGCGCTACAAGTCCACCGAGTGCGACATCTACCTCGCCGAGCTGAACGTCCCGGATTAGCTCTCGGAATCCGATTAGTCGGTCACGGGATCCTGTCTGGTTTTCAGAGTCTCGAGCTATCGCGCTCGTCATTGTTTCTTTACTGCTAAGCCGATTTAAATTGCTTGGTGGGGCCCCTAAAGGAGAGCGAGAGTGAGAACATGTATAGAATAACAGTCAGTTTCGAGGGTAGGTATTTTCGTTTCGACGGGATTAGCCAGAATTCAGGTGCAGGTTGAAGAAGCTCCTTTCCCGTGCGAGGTTATGGAAATATACCCAGACTCCGATGAAGATACGAGCCGCGAAACAATCAGTGCCATTCAAATTTCATTAAATGACGACCCAGGCACCTCAATTTCTGCAATGTGTTGCCAACAAAACAACGTCGAATGTTTTCAGCCGGAGTTGAGCAAAATAGTATGTCAAGACGGGAAGGAGACCTCGGAGAGGTGTGCTCTGAGTCTTACGGGGCCGGGGGCGCAGTTTGGAAGGGTGATTTTGATACGCCTGTATTCGTGTTAGAAATCGATGACTATGATGGGTGCGACGATTCGTTGACTGATGTGATTTAGAACGGTAGAGTTCATGATATGTTGGCTGCTATGAACAGCATATCGAGAACATCATGGGTGTCTGAAAGCACATACTGTGAGGAAAAGCGGGAGGCTGAGTGCGCCGCAATCCAGCACACTGCGACGACAGTCCATAAGCTGCATGCAATTTATCCCGTGACACAGCCTCGATTTACAATGATCTGGTATGGTTACAGGTTCGCTGCTGGCGCAACGCTTTCGTGATTTGAGCCGGGGATTAAGGTCCGAGGTCTCTCGTTCGTCTATGCCAATAAACTCACAGCAGCGAGGCTACACAGGATAGCCGTATTGGCTTCCAGCGGGATGCTTCGCTTGGCGGCGAACAGTCGGCTCATCACTCATCCAGCGATACGACCCGATCGTCACGCCGGGCCGACAGCTCGATGAGAAACGTCTCCGGGTCGCGTTTGGACCGAACCATATCAGCGGCTCGCATCGATGGAGCTGTTGCCTGCAAGCGATCGCGAAGTAGACGAATCATCCCTCTCCGCTTCTCCCGCGACGCCACGTAGTCGTAGTCTGCCAGCCCCAAGTCCCCGAAACCTGCCTGCCGGCGCAGCGACTCGAACGCCACGTAACGCACCGCATCATACGGATCGGCCAGCAGGCCCAGCAGTACCTCCGCAGTCCATCCGGATTCCGCGCTTGAGATCGCCATCGCTGGCGGCCATCCCATCGCCCAGGCTGCCAGTGCCCGCTGGCCCGCGTCGCCGGCCAGGGCGTCATGCAGAGCGGCCGGAACGAACCGCTGCGGTTCCGTCAGGTCGACTTCGATCGGCTTGCCGTACCAGCGCTCCAGGTAGTCCGCTGTCCATTGCAGGCTGCGATCGAGGTGGCAGAGGTTGCAGGCGTGGGGGCGACCCGTCGCTACGGATGCCTCGAGAGAGGGCGCGTCTACCTTGTGGGTTCGCATTGCCTTGAGCAGACCGAATGTGGTGTGGGCCATGTGGCAGTTCTGGCAGAGGCTGCCGGACGAGCCGGGCTCATGATGAGTGTGTGTCGCCGTTGCCTGGGCGCCGGACATGTCGGCGTGGCAGCCGATACAGGCGGCGGCGGTCTCCCGCATGGCAGGCCTCAATTGGTGGTTTGCCCACTCGTCGAGGGGGCGGGTATCCTCCTCGTTGGGATGCATTTCGTGGCAGGAGAAGCAGGATATCCTCATCGCTCCCTCCCCGCGCGCGAAGCAGGGGGATTCGATCATTCCGCTGTACTCTCTGCCGGAGACCCGCACCTCGCCATCCGTCCAGAATTTCGTCTCCAGGTAGTCCGGGGAGGCGCGGAGCGTGTGTTGCAGCAGTGAATCCCCATCGATGGCGGCCATGCGCACGAGTTTGCGAGTGCGAGAAAGTGGTTCCCCGGGTTGGAAGCTGAGCTGTTGGCCGCGGACCGACTTGTCTATCGCTTCGCGCGGGAAGCCCACCGAATGACATTGGCCGCAGACCTGATCGCCGAGAGGCGACGGCATCTTGGTGGCATTCGCGATGGTGGCATCGTTGGCCTCGGACAGGTGTAGATGAAATCTCCGGATCGGGTTCCGGTTGATCTCCACGTGATTGGCGCCACCGCCGTGGCAGGCTTCGCAGGCGATGCCGAATTCGGCGACCTTGGTCACTGGCGGCCCTGGGGTGTCGGGAACGCGGGGGCTCGGCCCAGTGGTGTGGCAGTTGATGCAGTTCGCCTCCCAGCTAATGGCGTTGACGATGCCGGCGTAGTGCATCGGCTTCAGGCGTTCCGGCAGCGGCGGTCTGAGGAAGACCGACCAGTACGGGACGAAGCGCTGCTGCTCGATCAGATAGGTCAGCGGGATGAAGTAAAGCTTCCTGTTGTTGTTGGTGTACCAGTACTCCTGCTGGAAGTGGGATCCGGTGCTGGCGACGATGCGGCGGAAGATGCGGGGTGCGCTGCCGTCGCCGCGGTAGTCGGGATCGTCCATGTCGACCCAGAAGTCATCGCCGACGCGGTAGAATTCGAACCGCCGGCCATAGGCCGTGACCTCGGCGGAATCGAGGTCGGCGACGACGCTCTCCGGGGTGACGACCTGAGTCATGGTCCGATGCCAGGAGGCCTGCCAGCTGGCGTACTCGTGGGGATGACAGGTCTGGCACTGACTAGATGAGACGTAGTCGCCCTGCTTGACCTGGGCGGGCCGGTCGGTGACGTCGGCTTCGAGGATCGCCGTTTGGTGGTACCGCGCGCCGAGCCAGACCCCGGCTGTCAGGGCGCAGGCGGCTGCGGCGATCGGAGCGGTCGACAGGCCTTTCCGCGGGTTGCGCACGAGCCAGCCGATGCCAATGGCGCAGGCGGTTGCGGCGACGATCAGTTCAGTCGTCATGGTGACGCAGCGGCAAGTGGATGCGCGTGGAGCCCGGTTTCACTGGCTGCGCGCCGTTTGCAACACGGCGAGGAAGAGGCAGACGGCGCCGACAGGAACGAGCAGGATGCCCAGCCCGGCATCGCCGCTCTGTGCGCCGATGCCGCCCAGCAGGAAGCCGCCGGGCAGGAGTATGGTGGCGGCCCTCAGCATCCGCGAAGCGACGGGCTGCCACCGCGAGGGGCGTCCTGCAGCCCGAGCGTAGACGAGATTGACGATTGAGAGCAGCACGCCGTGGGCGTGGGCCAGGGTCCACAGCATCCGGCGCGTTGTGTGGGCCAGGTCGAGATACCACTGGACCTTGAAGCCGTGCAGCGTCTCGAGCGCGATTCCGAGCGACAGGTAGAGCAGAAGCGCCCACCAGCCGAAACGCAAATGTGCCCGCGCTAGCTCGCCCGCTGTCCCTTCGGATTCGGTCATCGCCGCGCCGTTTGACTGAATCCGCCGGTGGGCCACACGTTCATGTCGAGAGGCTGCTGTGTCGTGGGCAGATCGGCGACAACGATCTCGAATCTGACGGTGCGGAGGCGGGCCTGCGTTTCGAAGTCGTCGTCGATGGTGGGGCTGGTGATCTCGATCCCGAAGGCGAGCCCGAAGTCCTCTCGCAGGATCGTGTCGAGTCCGAGTTTCAGAGCATCGGGGGTGGATTCCTTGTCGTCGCCGCATCCCAGAAGGCCCGGGAGCAGCAGGTCGAGGTGTCTCATCGCGTCGGCAAGTCAGGTGGTTTCGCCAAAACAAACACAGGATGGAAGAGGAAAACAAGGACGCGTTGGTATGGATGGCGTGGGTACGATTGGAGGCGGGGCGCCGTATATTCCAACGACCGAAAAGTGCTACTACACCCATCCCGGGAAGAGAAACAGATGAAACGCCACGGCATCACATTCACGCTATTTCTAATCGCTTGCGCCCCGGCTCAGACGAGTGTCAAGCCTGCGGTAGATCAGGAGGCAGCCGCTGCTGAAATCAAGCTGCCGGTGGATCCCAAGGTCGCCACTGGCGTTCTCGACAATGGCCTACAGTACATCATTCGCGTCAATCAGAAGCCGGAGAACCGTGCCGAGCTACGCCTGGCTCTCAATGTCGGCTCGGTCCTGGAAGAGGAGGACGAGCGGGGCCTGGCCCACTTCGCCGAGCACATGGCCTTCAACGGCACCCGTCATTTTGCCAAGCAGGAGCTGGTCGACTATCTCGAGTCGATCGGCATGCGATCGGGTGCCGACCTGAATGCCGCCACCTCTTTCGACAACACGGTCTACATGCTCACGGTGCCTACCGACCGCGTGGCGGTGATGGAGCAGGCCTTCCAGATCATGGAGGACTGGGCCCACGGCGTCAGCTACGAGCCCGAGGAGATAGAAAAGGAGCGCGGCGTCGTCGTGGAGGAGTGGCGGCTGGGACAGGGAGCTGGGCGCCGCATGCTCAACGAACAGCTGCCGATCATTCTTAAGGATTCGCGTTACGCCGAGCGCCTTCCGATCGGTGAGAAGGCGGTGCTCGACACCTTCCATCACGAGACCCTAAAGGCATTCTACCGGACCTGGTACCGTCCTGAGCTGATGAGTTTCGTCGCCGTCGGCGACTTTGAGCCGTCCTGGATCGATTCGCTGATCCGGGTCTACTTCTCCCGCATCCCCGCTTCCGCTAACGGCAAGGAGCGCGTCGTCTACCCGGTACCCGATCACGACGAAACGCTGTTCGCGATCGCCACTGATCCGGAGGCTACCTCGAACAGCCTGAGCATCTACTACAAGCAGGACGTGCGTGCGGACGGGACAGTGGCGTCCTACCGACAGTCGCTCATGGAAGGACTTTACCACAGCATGTTCAACCAGCGGCTGCATGAGCTCACCAAGGTAGCCGAGCCACCGTATCTCTACGGCTACTCCTCGCAGGGTAGGATGTTGCACTCCAAGGAGTTCTTCGTGCTCGGCGCCGGCGTGGCGAACAACGGCTTCGACGCGGGGCTGGAGGCGTTGCTCACGGAGGCGGAGCGGGTGCGCCAGTTCGGGTTCACCGAGTCGGAACTGAGCCGCGGGAAGAAGGAGACACTGCGCGGCATCGAGCAAGCCTACCGCGAGCGTGACAAGAGCCACTCCGGTGGTTTCGCCAGCGAGTACGTGCGCCACTTCCTCAGGGATGAGCCAATTCCAGGGATCGAGAAGGAATACGAGCTCTACAACGAGCTGGTACCGGGGATCGAGCTGGACGAGGTCAACGATCTGGCCAGCCATTGGGCTGGTACCCGGAACCGGGTCATCACCGCCAACGCGCCGGCTCAGGAAGGGCTGGTAGTGCCCGCCGAGGCCGACCTGCTCGCCGTATTCGAGCGGGTCGCCGCCAAGCAGATCGATCCCTATGAGGACGAAGTCTCCGACCTGCCGCTGGTGGCCGAAGTGCCGGAGCCGGCCGATATCGTCGACCGGGGCGAGATTCCCGAGATCGGCGTTACCATCTGGACGCTGGCCAACGGCATCCGGGTTTTCCTCAAGCCGACGGACTTCCAGAATGACGAGGTCCAGTTCACCTCGTACAGCCCGGGAGGGCACTCGCTGGTGCAGGACGCGGAGTACGTAGCTGCGACCACGGCGTCGTCGGTAGTAGGCGAGGGAGGGGTCGGCGACTTCGACCAGATCGCCCTGCAGAAGAAGCTGGCCGGCAAGGTGGTTGGTGTCTCGCCCTGGATCGGCAGCCTGCAGGAGGGCGTCTCCGGATCGGCTTCCCCCGAAGACCTGGAGACGATGTTTGAGCTCATCTATGCCTACGTAACCTCGCCGCGGCGCGACTCTACTGCGTTCCAGGCCTTCCAGACTCGGATGGCCGGCTTCATCGAGAACCGCAGCGCCCATCCCGAGACTGCGTTCGGCGACACCATCCAGGTGACGATGGCCCAATACCACCATCGTGCCCGTCCCTGGTCGACCGAGCTCCTCGACGAGATGGACCTGGACACCTCGATGGCCGTCTACCGGGACCGGTTCGCCGACGTCGGCGACTTCACCTTCTTCTTCGTCGGCAACTTCACCCTGGAGGGAATCGAGCCGCTGGTCCGCACCTACCTGGGCGGATTGCCGGCCGTCGGGCGGGAGGAGAGCTGGCGAAACGTGGGCATGGAGTCGCCGACCGGGGTGATCGAGAAGGCGGTTTACCGCGGCATCGAGCCAAAGAGCCAGTCGCGGCTGATGTTTTCCGGTCCGTTCGAGTTCGATGGCTGGCGCAACAACTTCGAATTCGATGCGATGACCACGGTGCTTGAGATCAAGCTGCGGAAAGTGCTACGGGAGGACCTGGCCGGTACGTACGGGGTTTGGGTCAGCGGAGGCGTTACCCACTATCCCGAGAAGGAGTACCAGATCAGCCTGGGATTCGGTTGCGATCCGGAGCGGGTGGACGAGCTGACCGAGATTATCTTCACCCAGATCGACAGCCTGAAGAACTATGGCATTGGAGAGGATTACATCACCAAGGTGGTGGAGATCGAGAGACGGTCCCACGAAGTCAACCTCAAGGAGAACGGCTTCTGGATCAGCTCGCTGGAGTCGGCCGACCTGCACGGCCTCGACCCGCGCCGGGTGCTGCGCTATCCGGAGATGGTCGACAGCCTTACCGTTGAGGCGGTAAAGCAGGCGGCACAGCGCTACTTCGACACCAAGAACTACGTGCGGGTGGTCTTGTATCCGGAGGCTTTCGAGCAGCCGGCTGACTGACGAGGGATCTACCCGGCGAGTGTCTGGTCCACCGCCTGCTGCGCGCTGTTGAGTCGCTCTATGTCCTGCTCGAGCCCGGTCGTCGTCGGCAACCAGTGGGGCGACGGTAACATGCAGGGCCGTGCATCGGAACATCATCGGCATTTTACATGCGCGAAAAGGCCAAAAACTAAAACGCCCTGCGCCGGTAGCGGTAGATCGACATGGCGCTGGACGAAGCGGCGACCCGGCTCGGACATGGGTCACTTTCCGCGTGGAGCGGTCGAAGTCGCGCTGCGGGCGAGAACCTAGCAACGCTGCCACCCGCGTCCTCATGGACGGCGTTTACGAATTCCGCTTTTTCTGCCAAGCCTTCCGACCGCCGTAGTAGTAGTCCTTGTCCCTGACCGGTACGGACGTGCCCAGGCGCGTGCTGAACAGTAGCAGGTCAGCGAAACCTCCACCGTAGCGCAAACGCTGCGGCAGCGTCGCCACGTGCTCGAGCCCAGCCGCTTCCGCGATCCTGCGCTGATCGACATCGCAGGCGGCGATGTGCAGCTGAACGTAGTCGATCGCCAGCTCCTTTGCCCTGCTGGCAGCCGCTCGCACAAGCTCGGTGGCCTGCCCCATGTAGGCGGGGCAGACCCGGAAGCTCAGTGTGCCCACGTGCTGCTCGTAGTAGGTCGGGGAGCGCACGCACCCGGCGCTCCCCACCAGTCGCCCGGATGGACTTTCCAGCGTGACCACGGCCCCGTCACCGGCATCCGTCGGCTTCATCCAGTTGATAAAATGCCGTTCGAATCGCGTGTCGCGAAAGCTCTGGCTCAGGTAGTCCTTTACGAGCCAGTCCGGCTCGGGGTGGTTGAACAGCGCCGCCGCTCGCGGCAGGTCGCTCCAGCTGCCGTCCTCTAGTGCTGCACTACCCTCGTGGGCGAAGAAGGATGTGTCGAAGTCCTCGAAGTCTGGTGCCAGATAGCGCATACCGTCGCCCACGTAGTACCGGAAGCCCAGTTTCTCGTAGAGGCTGCCGGCCGCGGGATTCGTCGTGCACAGGTACAGAGCGGCGCCACCGGCAGCACGGAAGTTGCCGATCAGTCGGGTCAGCAACGTCTCGGCGACACCTTTGCGTCGGTGGGCCTCGTCGGTTTGGACGAACTCCACTAGGCCGATCTCCGGCCTCTTGCTGGGAACGAAGCAGGCCATGCTGCCGACGACCCGACCGCCGATTTGGCCGAAGTAGTAGGGTGTGGCGAGAGAGGACGCGAGACGGCCGGCGAACAGATCCTCGCGGATGTCGCTCCAGCATTCTGCATAGTCGGCGTAGGAGCCCAAGGGAGGGTCGACGGCGACCACCTCCAGGTTCTCGCCGCCGGGTAGCTTTACGATGGAGTCTCCGTCTTGAGCCATCGGTTTAGCCGAAGATCATGCGATGCATGAATTCGGCCCGCATGCGGTTTCGCGGTGGAGAGGTATTCCGTGCTGACTTCAGAAAATCTACGCACAGTTTCACAGCCGGCAATCGCTCCGGGGGTTGAAGCGCGCGTGCTGCTGGAGTTAGGTCAGCGCCGCACGCTTACCTGGTTGGCCGTGGCTTTCTATAATTTCGGTCTGGACTGTGGCGTTGACCATGCCATTGGCTGCTCCCTCGATGCCTTCCTCGGCCGACTTGGTCAGCATGATAAAACCCTGCATGACCATCACCGCAACGCCGCAGATGACGGTCAGCAAAGCGTCCGGCTTGATGCTGGTGCGCGATAAAGGTACTTTGTGGCGTCGTACCATGGCGGGCGCCGAACTGTCTTCACTTTCCGGTGTGAAACTGTGCCATAGTATAGGCGGGTTTTCAGACTCGATTATTCCGATTTTGATGGAACTTTTTCCGTTTAAAAATTCAATTAATCGGGTAAGCCCGTGATCCTATCGGTGCAATCGACACCCAGGGCAGTCCGGTTGCCCTGCCCTGAAATCACGAAAGGCAGCGTAATGTTCCCTTCTCGGCCACCTTCTTCCCGGTTTTCTCTCGTCGTTGTATGCCTCTGCTCGATCGTCGGTGCTATCCCGCCGGCGCCGGCACAACTCCTGCCGACCGAAGTCCACCCTAGTCTACTATTCGCGGCGGACGACATCTCCGCGCTCCAGGAGCGCATCCAGCGCGAGCCTTACGCCACGTGGTGGCAGACCGTCCTCGACCGGGCCGGTTCGGTGCCTGTGGACATCGGCGAGGAGCGGACCAAGGTGCGATACGCCAAGAGCGCGGCTTTCGCCTACCTGATGACCGGCGACGAGACCCATGCGCGTCAGGCCGTCGACCTGCTGCTCGATGTCCAGTTCCCGCCTCGGGGCGGTGACCTGGGCGAGCCCCACAACGAGGGAGAGGTGGTGGCGCAGTACGCGGTCGCCTACGACATGATCCACAATTATGCCGCGGCGAACGCCGCCGAGCTCGAGGAGCTCCGCGATATCCTCGCCGAGGAGGCGCAGCGGTTGCACAAGGGAATCGTGATCTTCGAAATCTCCCTGGGTTTCGGGAAATCCCTTAAGATTCGCCTGCACGAGACGCCGGATCCCCGCACGGCGGGCGGGCTCCACCTCGACAACTGGCACGTGCGCGCATACGGCGGTCTGGGGCTGGCGGCGCTAGCGCTGGCAGACTACACCGGCGCCGACGATACGCCCCAGGAGTGGTCGGACCAGGCCTTCGAGCTGGTGACGACTTCGCTGTGGCACCAGATCGACGACGTCGATGGCGGTTACGCCGAAGGGCCGTTCTACAGCCGCTACGCCGCCGACGTGTACCTGCCCTACATGGTGGCGTTGAAGAATCTCACCGGCGTCGACCTGTTCGTCGATCCCCAGATCGAGAAGATGCATCAGTGGTCTCTCAATTTGCGGCTGCCCAACGGCCGGCGCCCCAACATTGATGACGGCCACCTCGATGACTGGTACGGACACTATCTGTCGGCCATCTACGACGATGGGGTCAGCCGGTGGGACTGGGAAAACAACGTCAACGGTCTCTACACCCGGCAGTTCTCGGAGATGGACGCCATAGCCATCTACGACGACTCGGTGGTGGCTGAGAAACCGAGCCACGGTCCGACCATCTTCATGCCAGAGGCGGGGGACGCGGTTTTCCGTAGCGACTGGGGCGAAGAGGCGGTATACATGCTGCTGCGCGCCGAGCACGGCACCGCCAGGGCCCAGGGGCTGGGCCACGAGCATCCCGACGAGACCAGCTTTATCATCTACGCCGGCGGCGAGATGCTGGCGCTGGATGCCGGCTACATCAACTTCACCAACCACAGCAAAGTAAACCGCGGCCGCAACCACAACGTGATCCTCGTCGACGGCGAGGGGCCGCCTAACAGCATCGTCGAGGGCGAGTCCATCGACGGTGGCAATGACGCCTTCCTCGAGCAGACCTTCAGGAGCAACTTCATAGATTACGCCGAGGTGCGGGCCAACTACTCGGGCGTCGATTTCCGCCGCAACGTCATGTTCGTCGACAAAGCCTACTTCGTCATGGCCGACGAGGTCCGCGACGAAGAATCGCACACCTACGAGTGGCGTCTGCACGGGCATGGGGGGGGCGATGGCGGGGGCAGCTACGAGCGCGACGGCAGTCTCGCGCAGTGGCGTCAGACCTCCGCTGAGCTGCTCGCTTTCATGCCGAACGAAGAGGGGCTGGAATTCAGCGAGCGCGATACCATTCATTCTTTCGACTACCTAGAGGAGCCGACCCACACGATGCTGCGGGTCCAGCAGACCGGCGCCGACGTCGAATTTCTCACCATGCTCTACCCGCGCAGCATGGCGGATGAGGCACCGGCGTTCACCGGTGTGGCGACGAGCGGTGGCAAGGCAGCGCAGATGGAGTTGGGGGCGCTGCGCGACCTGGCTTGGGTGCAGGACGGTTCGGAGGAGAGCTTGCAGTTAGCCGGGCCGTCAGGCGTCGTCCGCAGCGACGCGCGGTTCGGGCTCATCCGTTACGACGGCAGCCGCGTGGCTGGGTTCAACGTGCAGGATGCCACGACCCTGAGCGCCGACGGGGAGGAGCTGTTCAGCGCTTCCGAGGCGATCGACGTGAGCCTGGAGCTGACGCCGGTCGAGGTGGATGGATTTGTGCGCGGCCCGGATAGCGGCTACACGATCGCGCTGCGCCTGCTAGGCCCGGTCGAGAGGATCACCTTCACTGGAACGCTGGTCGACATGGCACTGGATAAGCACGTGCTGACTCTGGAGCTGGCCGGCGCGGGTAACCTGAACATGGCTCGGGACACGGCGACTGCGATTACAGATGATCTCGCGGCATTGCCCCAGGACTTCCGGCTAATGCAGAACCATCCCAACCCGTTCAACGCCCAGACTAACATACTCTTCACGCTTGGGGAAACGGGGCACACTGAGCTGACCGTCTTCAACCTCGCCGGACAGCGACTGCGCACGCTGGTCGATGGTCCGCTGCCGGCAGGGGACCATCGGGTGGCGTGGGATGGTCGGGACGCCTCCGGCCAGGCGGCAGCCAGCGGCGTATATCTGTTCCGACTGCGCTTCGGGACCGAGCACGCGTCGCAGAGGATGCTGCTGCTGAAGTAGGTCTGAGCATGCTAGCGGTAACCATACTGTGGATGATGTCAGGATAAAGCGATGACCGCTGATAGCGTTGCTGTAGGCGATCGGCCAACTACTTCGCGGCATTGATTGCGTCCGGCGGGGTAGATCAAGGAAGGTGCAATGCCTCCGCACCGGGCACAGCCGCTGGGTTCCTGCGTGGGCGAGCGCTGATCGTTTCTGCGAAGGGCTTACCATATTTTTAGTTTAGAATGGACCTCTTTGAACAGGCAATTTCCAGCATTGATCTGGCCAATATCTCTTTTGCCTGCTGTTTTCTTTTATCTGACTTCTTTCAGTCGTCTGGGATTGGCCATCCCGCCGTATCTCTTTCGACAGCGATAAAACTTCGCTCTGAAATTATTTCTTCCGCTCCAATTCCGGTATCGGCTATCTCCGTCTCTTCCCGCTCACATCGATGCCAATGGTCGTCATGGACAAGCGGGGCA
>CAYWBJ010000271.1:0-10654 GCA_964456165.1 uncultured Gemmatimonadaceae bacterium
GTCGAGGTCTTCCGCGAAGTGGTCGAGGCGGATTTCCGGGTCTGTCTCGGGAATCTGGAGTTCCACTACTTCGCCGGGTTCTCCGGAGGGGCCAAGGCCATCGTTCCGGGTTGCGCATCCCGGGCGACGCTCAACGCCAACCACGCGATGATGGTGCGGCCAGAGGCGACCGCGGGCCGCATCGAGGATAATCCGGTGCGCCGCGACCTCGAGGAAGCCACGGGGATGGTGGGGGGGCACTTCATGCTCAACGTCCTCGTCGGTTCCAGCCATCGCATCTGCGAGGCCGTGGCCGGCGATCTGACGGCTGCCCACCGGCGCGGTTGCGAGCTGGTCGCGGCGCGGGGGGCGGTGTCGATCCCGGCGTGCGCGGACATTGTCCTGGTCAGCTCGGGAGGTCACCCCTCCGATGTGAACATGTACCAGGCCCAGAAGGCGCTCGACAATGCCGTTCACGCCGTGAGGCCGGGCGGCGTGATCATCTGGGTGGCCGAGTGCGGCGAGCGCTTCGGCAACGCCACGTTCGAATCCTGGTTGACGGAGGCAGAGTCACCCGGGCAGATTCTCGATCGTATTCAGGCCGGCTTCGTGTTAGGGGGACATAAAGCCGCTGCTTTGGCGGCCGTCATGCAGCAAGCTAGCGTCTACCTGGTTTCGGGACTGGACGATGAGGCGGTCTGCGCCTGCGGGCTGCGGCCGTTCGTCGGCCTCGACGAGGCGCTGCGGGCGGCGCGCGCCGAGGTGGGCGAGGGGGCGACCATACTGTCGTTGCCCAACGGCGGTTCGGTGATGCCGAGTCCGGCGTAGCCGCTTTGCCGCTCAGCTGGAGAAGAGGTCGAGCTGTTCGGTCGCTTCCACGGAGAAGCCGGAGACCGCGACGCCAAGCATCCGCACGCCGCGGGCGATTGCGCTCGTTCGGTGAAGTAGCTCGCTGGCCTGCTCCAATATAGTCGCCGGGTCGTCCACCGGACGACCGAGACTCTTGGAGCGATTGACGGTCTGGAAGTTGGGGTAACGCACCTTGATGGTGACCACCTTTCCCTTGAGCCCCCGTCGTCGCAGTCTGTTGCCCACTTCCGCTGCCATTTCCCCCAGGCTGTACCGCATTTCGCTCGGGTCGTATATGTCGGTCGGAAAAGTCGATTCCTGGCTCAGCTGCTTTGGCTCGCGCTCGACCACGACTGGCTCGTCGTCGATGCCGTTGGCGAGCTGCCAGAGGAAGATCCCGCGCTGGCCGAGGAGCGAGGTTAGCTCCCCTGGCAAGTGTCGGCGTAGTTCGCCGGCGGTGCGCATGCCCCTTTTCTCCAGCTTTGCCGCCGTCACCTTGCCGACACCCGGGATCTTGCCGACCGGCAGTTCGCGCAGGAAGGAGTCGGCCTCGTCGGGCATGACCACGACCAGGCCATCCGGTTTATCGTGATCGGAAGCGAGCTTGGCGAGGAACTTGTTCGGTGCTACTCCCGCCGAGGCAGTGAGGCCAAGCTCGCGGCGGATCTGGGACTTGATCATCTTGGCGACGCGCGAGCCGAACGGGACGTCCAGTTTGTTGTAGGTCACGTCCAAGTAAGCCTCGTCCAGCGCCAGGGGCTCGTAGACGTCGGTGTACTGGCGGAATATCCCGTGGAGTTGCTGCGAGACGCGGTGGTATTTCGGGAAGTTCGGGTGCACCCGGATGGCGCTCGG
This sequence comes from uncultured Gemmatimonadaceae bacterium, assembly GCA_964456165.1. Taxonomy (GTDB): domain Bacteria; phylum Latescibacterota; class UBA2968; order UBA8231; family UBA8231; genus CAYWBJ01. Next base: position 1,684 of record CAYWBJ010000271.1, read on the forward strand.
GCAGCGTCGCATCGCCGTCTTCATTGGCATGGCTGAGCGGATTCCGAACTCGCGTGCTTCGTAGGAGGCGGCCGCTACCACGCCACGGGAGTGGGGATCGCCTCCTACCACGACCGGCCTGCCGTTCAGGGCCGGATCATCACGCTGCTCGACAGCGGCGTAGAACGCGTCCATGTCGACGTGGATAATCTTGCGAATACCTGTCGGCGAGCGGGGGGTGGTTTCCTCCTCCATCCTCAAGCGAACGGCAGCGCGGCGACCGTTGCAGCCATTTCGGATTGCGACCGGCAGATCAGCTCTGTGCCGGGGCGTGCGTGCGCGGTCCGTACGTAGGCCAGGGCGATCGCGCCGAAGCGCTCGGACTGACATACCGAGGTTACGGTTCCTGCGGCGCTAGGGCCGGCGCGCAACTCGTCTCCCGGCCGCACCGGTGCCGACTCGGGCAGCCGCAGTCCCACCAGATGCTGCTTGACCTTGTCATAGGTGTCGAGGCGCGCGATTACCTCCTGACCGATATAACAGCCCTTATCCATGTGAATGGCGCGGTCCAGGGTGGCTTCCCATGGGTTGTGGGCATCGGTCAACTCGGCACCGTGGGCTGGGAGTCCGGCCTCGATCCTGAGGGTTTCGTAGGCCTCCTCGCCGAGGGGTTTGGCGCCGGCATCCAGCAAATCACTCCACATGCCGGCGAGGATGTCCGGAGGTCCGGCGATCAGCAGGCCGGGATGACCGAACCGGTCAACGCGAGCCCGCCATACGCCATTGTCGTCCACCGGTCCAAGGAGGGCCAGGTCGGTACCGGGAAGGGGTGAGCCCAGGACCTGGCAGCCAATTGGAGCGGCGCTCGGGCCGTACAGCTCGATCATGGCCATCTCCTTGGTGACGTCGTCCATCTCCAGGCGTTCGGCGAAGTGGAAGCGCTCGAGCCATTCCGGAAGACGCTGTCCGCCGCCGGGGGCGACGACCGCCAGGGTCTGGTCCCGGTCCCTGAGGAAAATGCCGAGTTCGAGGATGCGTCCCCGGTTATCGGTAAACACTGCTTCCCGTCCGCTCCCCGATCCGAGATGATCGAAGTCGTTGGTACTCATGCGATGGAGAAATTCGCGGTGGTCGTCGCCGCTGAAACGGATCCGTCCCAGATGACAGGCGTCTCGGACAACGGCGCCGATGGGTGTGATGCTACACTCGGCTCGCGCATCGCCGAAGTGAAGGGGCATGGAAGGGTCGGTCGGAGCGAAGACCGCACCGCTGGCCTTCGTGGCGGAGGCTAGGGGGCTGGGCACTGGTGGTTCCGGCGGTACGGGGGGGCCTGACTGCGGCAAGATACGGGCAGTTTCATCCATTGGCAACGCGTCGTCTCACTCAGCTGTTCTCGATGATCTCGAAGCGCGATCCGACCTCGGGGTGTTTGGTGACATGGATCTGCACCGGGAAGGCGTTCTTGAGTTCGGGGAGATGGGTTACCACGATCAGCTTGTCGAAGTCGACGCTGATATCATTGATCGCTTGGATCAGGTAGTCGATGCCATCGCTGTCCTGCGTGCCGAAACCCTCGTCGACGATCAGCGTGCGCAGGCGGGTTCCCGCCCGTCGGGCGAGGGTCTTGGCTAGTGCGATGCGGAGGGCGAAGTCGGTGCGGAACGCCTCGCCTCCCGAGTAGAGGTGATACGGACGCTCGCCCATCTCGTCGGAGATGATGACGTCGAGCGTTTCGCGCGTACCCCCCTTCTTCAGATCGCGCAGGGACTCGATGGAGATCTGGATCCGGTTATCGGTCAGGCGCGCGAGGATGGCGTTGGCCTCGGACTCTATTTCGGGAATCGCGCTCTCGATGATAAGGGCTTGAATGCCGTCCTTGCCGAACGCCGTCGTCAGCTCCTCAAGGATGAAATGTTGATCCTGCAACTCCGCCAGCTCCGCGGCGAGCGCGTCAGTCTCCACTTCCCACTCCATATATCGGTCCAGTTCGGCCTGCAAGGAGCCCTGACGCTGCAGCAGCCCGTCCCGCTCGCGGCGAGCGTCCTCCAAGACTGCAACAAGACGTTCGCGTTTGCTCTCGATCTCGGCGAGCGTCTCCAGATCCTTGTTCGTTGCTGCCAGGTCTGCGGTGGTGCGCTCCAGCGTGGTTTTGAGCTGGCCTATCTCGTGGTCGCAGCGGGTGACCATGTCGCTGCCTGATTCCCGTCGCTGCCGGGCCAGCAGCAGCTGCTCGCGCCGCGCGGTGGCATCTCGCAGCTCGTGCAGGCAGGCGCGGACGCACTCGTGTTCCTCGCCGTCGTAGCTCATCTCCGCCAGTCGTTGTTCGAGGCGGGCGATCTGCTCGAACTGGGCGCTGGCGTAAGCGTGCCCGTCCAACTGATCGACGGCGAGCGCTAGCTCCCGTCGGGCTCCCGCCGCCTCGACGCCGAGCTGCTCCCGCCGCTCGCGTGCCTCGTCGAGCAGGGCCATCTCGGTTTCCGCGTTACTGGCCTCCAGCTGTTTCCTCAACGTCGCTTGGCCTCCCTCGTCAAAATCCAGATCGTCGAGGTCTCGAACGAGGTCGTCGAGCTCGTGGCGCATCGGTGTCGCGAACTGCTCCTTTGCAACCGTCGTCTCGGATTGAAGCAGTTTGTCCTCGAGGTCTGCGATCTCGCATTCGCTTTCCCGGCGCTGGCCGGCCAGTGCCTCCTGGCGGGCAAGGTCCTGGTGGACGTCGTCCAACGAGCGGACCGATTCGGAAAGGGTGCGGTAGCGCTCGCGCAGCTCTTCCCGCTCTGTGTGGAGGTTGCCCACGCGAGTCCGAGCTGTCTCGCGCTCGGATTCAAGTGCGCCCTGCTGAGCCGTCAGCTCTTCGTCTACCTTCTCCTGGTGTTCGCCGTCGAGCTGAGAGCCGCACAAAGGGCATTCCGGACCGTCGGCCTTCTCGAACAGCTGGATGCGCTCCCTCAACGCGGCGTGGTCGGCCGCAAGCCGCGTTTCCCGCTGTTCGCTGGCGGCGATATCGGCATTGAGATGGGCCCCTTGTTCGGTCACCGCGTCGAGCTCCTGGGATTGTTGCTTCATGCTCGCGAGCTCGAGTTTCAGCGTTTCCACCCGAGCATCGGCGCTCGCCATCTCGTCCCGCCTCAATCTCATGGTGACCAGCTTCCCACGAAGGGAATCGGCCTCGGCGCCAAGCCGCTCCGCCTCCGCCCGGATCCGAAGCTCGCAGCGCTCGCGTTTGCGCTGTAGCTCGAGCCAGCGCTCGCGCCTGGCTTCGCCGTCGCGGACGCGGGCGCGCATCTCCTCTAACCGGGCACGGTTCTCATTGATGTCAGATTCTCTGGCGATTACCGCCTCGGTCCGGTTGGTCTGCTCCTCTATGCCGCAAAGTACGACTTCCCATTTCTCCCGGTCCCGCTCGATCTGGTGGCGGGCGCTAGCTATCGCGGCCTCCAGCTCCACGCGTTCCAGTTCCAGCCGTTGCCTTGCCGCCAACGTCGCATCCAGCGAGGTAACGCGCCGGGTGAGTTCGTCGAATTCCGCGCGGGCCGCTTCGATCTCCGGACCGGTCTCGATCAGCGCCGCATCGCGTTCGAGCTGCTCGCTGATTCGGCTGCGTTCCAATTCTAATTCGACCTTGCGCTTGCTTGCTCGCTCTCGGGTGGCAGACAGCTCTTCGCGTCTGGTCAGCAGCCGCTTCCGTTCCGCGATTTGGCCGGTGACGGTGTTCAGCTCGGACTCGAGCTGGCGAACTTGCTCGGTCGTGGCGGTCAGTAGAGCGGCGGTTGTTTCCAGCTCGGCGCGATCGCCGGCGACTTTGCCCAGTCGCTGTCGCAGCTCGTCGCGCCGGCGCTGGAGACGTTCCGCGGACTGCATGGTCGTCTGCAGCCGCTCGCGGGCGAGATCGCGAAGCCGCTCGTAGCGATCCAGGTGTAGGATGTCGGCGAGCACCTGCTTGCGCTGGCGTGAGCTGCGCTGGGTGAACTCGTTGGAGCGGCCCTGCAGGATGAACGCCGAGTTGATGAAGGTCTCGTAGTCCATCGAGAGTAGTTCGTCGATGCGGCACTGGGTCTGTGTCATCGAGGATCCCTCCGAGAGCGGGCGGTGGGTCTCGGCTTCGGGATCGAGAATCTGGAGGTCAAGTTGGGTCGTGTTGGTCCGTCGCCCCTTGCGAAAGCTGCGGATGACGCGGTACGAATCGTCGCCGAGATCGAAGCCGAATTCGACCCGCATCTCGGTCGCGCCGAGCCGTAACAGTCCCTCGTCCGGCTTGCGGTCGCTCGTGCCCTTCCGGGCCTCGCCCCACAGGGCGTAGGTGATAGCGTCAAGGAGGGCAGACTTCCCGTGCCCGTTGTTTCCCGTAAGACAGGCAACGTGGAAGCGGTTGAAGTCCAGGGTGGGGACCTCTTCGCCGTAGCTGAGGAAATTCCGCAGGGTCAGGTACGAGGGAACCAACGGTTAGCCGGAAATCTCACGATCGTCGGTCAGCCGGGCCTGCTCCAACTCCAGGGCACAGGCGTGCAGCTTATGCCGGTGATCGGCCAGACCGGGGTTGTTGGCGATGTACCGATCGAGGGCGTCGGCCAGATCCAGGTCCCCGGTGACGGCGGCGCGGCGCTCGCGGACCTCTGCAGCCACCTGTGGTTGGATGCCGGCCACCCAGTGAGCGGACGAGAGGGCGGTGTGCAGGGCGGCAGCAGCGACGGGTTTGGCGTCACGGGCGACGGTGTATTGCAGTCGCACTACGGCATCGGCTATCGACTCGCTCTTGATGGCGGCGACGACGGCGGCCGTCGGATCGCGTTGGTTCTCGGCGTCGACCGCTACGGTGACGAAACGTCGGGCCGGGGTCGGGACGAACTCGTAGCTGCTCTTCCAGCCGCCCTCCTCAACCTGTGCAATCTCCACCAGGCAGAACCCCTTTTCTTCGTTCTCTTCGCTGAAATCGACACGCTCGATGCTGCCGGCGTAGACCACGGGTGGAGTCGCGGTCGGGTTAAGGTCCTGGAAGCGGTGGACATGCCCTAGGGCGACGTAGTCGAACGCCGAATTTGCCAGAACTCCCGTGAGGAAGGTCGGATCGCTGCCGATGAGGGCCGAGCGCTCCGAACCCGAGTAGGTTGCAGCGCTTGCTGCGAGATGGCCGGCCAGAATCGCCGGGGACTCCGGTTCCCGCAGGCACGCGAACTCCTCGATCTGCGCCGTGCAGATCTGCTCGATCGCCCGGGTAGTCTCTTCCTGGGACAGATCCTTGTAGCTCTCGTGCGCGCGCAGATTGTGGCGGCTCGGCCATGGCAGGCCGGCCACCTGGAGTGGACCGGATGCCGTGGGTACTGTCACCATCTGCGGTGTTCGCACTACGCGGGTACCCTCCACTTCCAGGGTGGCAAAGATGTCCAGCGACGTGGCTTTGCCGAAGGCGGCGGGCAGGTCGTGGTTGCCAACGATCATCACAAGGGGAATACCGGCCCGCTGCAACGCTCTTACCTGCGTGGCGAATTCGCGCTGGTGGGTGGGCGTCGGATCACAGTTCTTGTAAAGGTCGCCGGTGAAGAGGACGAGATCCACGGCCTCTTCGATCGCCACCGAGCACAGGAAGCCGAGACTTCGGACGAAGTCCCGGACTCGCGTGTGGAGGCCGGTGGAAGGGTCTACGCGACCGTGAGTCTCTACTCCCAGGTGGAGGTCGGAAAAATGGAGGATGCGCACTTAGTTTGCCGCTGATTCGTCGGGCTGTTCCTAAATATTTCGTTGGGCTGTCTTTAAATATATGTGGGGAGTGCGACACACTCGCAAGGCCGTAACGGGCCAGCGTTCTCGCTTGCCCCTGGTTACCTTTATGCGTATATTTCCCGCAACTTGACAGTTGGAAAGCGTAATCAGCGGAAGCGGTCGTCGCTTCCGCTTTTTGTATAGTCCGTCGGGAGCGTGGCATGAGCGAAGTCTATCTTTCCAGAGATGGCTATCAGAAGCTTAGGGACGAGCTCCAGGAGTTGAAGGAGAAGGAGCGTCCCAGCGCCCGCGAGGCCGTGCAACGTGCCCGGGAATTCGGCGACCTTTCTGAGAACGCGGAATACCACGCATCGAAGGAGCGGCTCATGTTCCTCGAGCAGCGGATTGGCAAGCTCGAAGAAACGCTCAGCCGCGCCCGGCTGCTCGAAAACGAGGACATCCCGGCCGACAAGGTCTACATCGGCGCTACAGTCGAGCTTCTGGATCTGAAGACGGGCAAGGAGATAGCCTACACACTGGTGGCGCCGGAGGAAGCCGACTTCGAAAACGGCAAGATCTCCACCGTCTCGCCCATCGGCAAAGGCCTGCTCGGGCATTCGGAAGGGGAGGAAGTCGAGATCAAGGTTCCCGCCGGTACGCTGAGTTACAAGATTGCCGCTATTTCACGCTGACCCCCGTGTCGCGATGCGCTGCTGTTACCGCTCTCTGAGTCGTCTCAGGGAGCGTTTTTCGTAGCCGATCGAGAGGGCCATGTCCAAGCTCGAGATCGACCTCTTCCGGGAGGTCCAGGCGCTATCGATGCATCCGGCCAGCGTCCAAGATGCACTGGCCGGACTGTCGCATATTCTCCGCAGGGACTTCGACGTCGAGTAGTGCGCGATCTATCTGCTGGACGAGACCCGTGACGAGCTAACCCTAGAGTCAGCGGAGGACCAGATGCCGGCCGGCGAACGCCGCATCCGGTTAGGGTGGGGCATAACTGGACTTGCGGCTGTGTCTGGGAAGCCGATCGCGGTGACCGACATGGGTCGCGACCCGCGTGTGCGCCGGCCGACGGAGCAGGAGCGCTCGACGCGCAGTATGGTGGCGTTGCCGCTGCTCGGAAAAGGTCAGCTCATCGGTGTCTTCAATCTCAAGTCCAGGCGAGAGCGCCGTTTCACGAATGAAGAGATGGTTGTTCTCGAGCGGGTCGTCAGTCCGGCCGTTGTCGCTATGATCACTACGGCTCAGAACCTCGAGACCATACAACAGCGCACTGATGAGCTCGAGGTCCTCAACGAGCTCGGACAGCTGATCAACGCCAATTTCGAGCTGGACAAGACGCTGGAGCTAGTCGCCGAGCGCGCCACGGAGACCCTGCAGGCCAAGGCGGCGGCGATCCGGCTGGTGTTGGAGGATGGATCCCTGGCTCTGGGTGCGGCGGTCGTCCGGGCTGGGCCTGGCTTCGATCTTCAGCACGAGAGGAAGATAGCCGATTACGTCGCGCACACCGGCGAGCCAATCATGATCGACGACGTGCGCACTGACAGGCAGCCCTGGAACCTGGGATTCTCGCTGGTGTGCATCCCCTTGGTGATGGACGATCGGATTGTCGGCACACTGACGCTGTTCGACAAGATCGTCAAGCCGGGGATTAGGCGGAGGCTTTTCGGCACCGACGACCTTAACCTCCTGTTCTTGCTCTCAAGCCAGGTGGCCGCACAGATCGAGGAGATTCGGCTCAACGGCGAGTTGCAAGCAGCGGTCCGCAAAGAGAAGGAGAATGCCGAGCAGCTGGAACAACTCTATAGCCGGTCGCAGGCGCTGATCGAGTCGCTCTCCGACGGGCTGGTTGCGGTCGGGCCGGATGGTATCGTGACCCAGGCGAACTCCCATGCCCGGCGCCTGTTCCGTGCCGGCAACGAAGTGATCGTGGGAATGGAGATCGACAGTCTGATCGACGACAAGCCGCCCGCTTCGACGTGGGGTGCTCGGGGCGATAAGTTCGCCCCCCGCGTGGTCGCTGTTAACGCCGGTGGTACCAAGGTCGCGGCCATGGCCAGCCTGCAACCGGTGGTGGACAGTGGCGGCAGGAGTCACGAGGCCGTCGTGACGCTGCGGGAAATGCGCGAGGTCGGACGTCTGGTGGACGGTGCGATCGGGGTGCAACGGACCTTCACGTTCGACGATCTCATCGGTGAGAGCTCGTCGATCCAGAAGTGCGCCGAGCTTGCCCGCATAGCCTCTGGGACCGACTCCAACATCCTAATCCAGGGCGAAACCGGGACCGGCAAGGAGGTCTTCGCCTAGGCGATGCACAACGCGAGCCGTTTCGCAGAGGGCCCTTTCTTGGCGGTGAAATGTGCCGGGATTCCTCGGGATCTAATCGAGAGCGAGCTGTTCGGCTATGTCGCAGGCGCCTTTGCAGGGGCCAGCAAAACCGGTCGTCTGGGGAAGTTCGAGCTGGCGAGCGGTGGCACCCTGTTCCTAGACGAAATCGGTGACCTGCCGATCGACGTTCAGGCCAAGATGCTGCGCGTTCTTCAGGAACGCACCATCGTCAGGGTAGGGGGTTACCAGAACATCCCCATCAGCGCTGCGGGACCGGATCCAGGACCTACCCGTTCTCGTCGAGTACTTCGTCGAGCATTGGAATGCTGAGCTGGGAAAGGCAGTCAGGGGTGTTGATCCCAGACTGCTCGCAATCCTTTCCGCCTACGATTGGCCAGGGAACGTCAGGGAGGTAGAAAACGTCGTGGAGCGCGCCATGGCTCTGGCGAAGGGAGAGTGGATTCGCCAGGAGGACGTTCCAGGGCATCTGATCGGCTTTCCAGATTACGTCGACGCCCAGGGACAGGCCGACAGTCCTGTGTCAGTTGCCCAGCAGCACTGCGAGGAGTCGCTAAAGCGTCTCTACACTGAGGCGCTTCGGTCCGAGAACGGCAATGTTCTGCGGGCCGCCCAACTACTTGGCATGAGCCGTGCGACCTTTTATCGCAAGCTCAAGAAGCACGGCCTGAGCAATGATGTTGCAATAATGCGACTATATTGTCATATTTGAGAATTTTTTGTAAAGAAATTAATTTTCCACACTTTAGGTGGCGCTTTGGCGTTGCGATAGTCTCGTTTGTGAGACTGCGCGGTCTCTTGATGGTGCCGTGGATGGGTGGGCGATGTGTCGGTGTAACAGCAAGAAAATAAATGTTTTAACGTCTCCCTCGCGATGCGAGGAGTTGTCTGGCGTGGAATATGCTTTTAATTTAAACGGGCACTCATAGGGGTTGCTTTTTAAAATTAT
>CAYWBJ010000272.1:0-2757 GCA_964456165.1 uncultured Gemmatimonadaceae bacterium
CCGTGCTGTTGCCGTTGCTATCCCTGATGATGGCGTAGAGCCAGACCCGGCCGTTGACACTCGACTTCGGTACGTCGTTGGGAGGATTGGTGAAATCCCACACGTACATGTCGCTCGACCGGTCGCCGTTCTCGGTCAGTCCCTTGACGATCGTTCGCGTGTCCACATCCTTGACCAACAAGTCGGGAAAATCCTCGTAGTTGATCGTCGCCGGGGTGTCCGTGGTGAAGTAGAGATCGATCGTGGCGTCGTTGTCGAAGTCCACGTCGCCCCGACCCTTCTGCCACTGGATCGTGTAGACCGGCTGCGAACGGGTGCTGATCTTCCGGTGCGTGTCCCGCGCCGGCTCGTAGAAGGTGAACGAAGGCGAGTGCCTGACGGTCAGCTGATTGGTGCTCTGAGCGATGACGTGGTTGAGCGAATCACTCGTGACCACGTAGATGAAGTAGGCGCCCTCGGCCACCGAGATCGAGTCGGCAGACCCGCATGTCGTCGCCTTGCAGACCTGGCGCTCGATGTCCCAGGAGAACTCGGTGTCCGAGCTGGTCAGGGTATCGGAGTTGGTCAGTGCCGCCGACCGGTAGCCGGACACGCTCTTGCCCAGGGCGAACTTCTGGTTCGGGAAGATGCCCTCTACCGACAACGAGGTCAGCCCGCTCACGGCCGAGTAGAATAGCTGTACCTCAGCCGCGCCCTGAAGGTCGAAGTCCCTGACATTGAAATCAAGGTCGTAGGGGTTGGCGTTGTCGCCGCTGCGCAGGCCCGAGTCGACGGTGTCCAGTACCGCCGGGTCGAGGTAGTCGACGATCGGCTTGTGCAACACTGTCACCGCTCCCGGACTGCGCGCGAAGGCCGGCGGGTTCTTCTGGTCGTCCGCCACCAGGTAGATATAGTAGGCACCGCTGAGGACCTGGTGGATGCTGGCGAACAGCGAGTCCTTGAGCGCGCTCGGCGGGTCATCCCAGGTGTATCTCTGGTTAGTCCCCTCGAGGAAGTCGTCGGTGCCGCTGGCGTACACCGTGCTCCGGTCGTTCTGGTTGGCGATCAGGGTGCCGAAGATTCGCACGTCCCGAACGGTCGCCAGCGAGCTGTCCTGCGAGGCGTAGAGCGCCGGCTTCAGACCGCTGTTGGAGATATCGTCGTCCGGATCGGACAGGTTGTACTGGATGATGTAGGAGGTGCTCGCGGTATCGGCGACACCGTCCGGAGCTGTGACACTGATCGTCGGCGCCGTGTTCGAGTCGACGATGTCTATGTCGGCCCCGAGCAGGAAGAAATCGCCGGCGGCAACAAACGAGCCCTGCGGGTTAGTGCCGACCCTGATCGAGCGGGCACCGACGCCCCTTCCAGCATCGCTTGCCGTGCTGCTGACCACCAGCTGGATATTGGTGGAGGAATCGCTTCCGAGCACGTTGAGCTTGACCAGCAGGCCGACCTTGTCGTCATCATCGCCCCACTCGTGATCGGAGGAGGTGTCCTCGTTGATCTTTCCTTCCAGGTACTTGTCATTGTCGGTGGCCAGCCCGACCCCGATGGTCTCCCAGTCGCCGGCGAGGAACCCGTCGCCATTGGTAGCCTCCGCCCCGAGCGCCTCCCCGGTGCCGTTGTCGGATGCGTGCACCCAGACCGGGTTGTCGGTCAGCTCAGTACTGATCGCGTGCGGGTTGACCGGCGTGTAAGAGAGGTTGTACTGGAAACCTCCTACCGGCACCGACTCGTCCTCCGAGGTGATCACGCGCCCAAGCACTTTGAAGTACGGGTGGTGGTTGGCGTCACCCACGAAGTCGACGCCCAGCCCCTCGGCCGTGCCACCACTGAAAACCATGTAGATGTTGTCGTCGTCGGTGGTCTTGGCCATCGCCGGTGCTGCCATGTAGACGTCGGTGGCCAGGATGCCATCCTCGGTGCCCGGGTCCGAGTCGTCGTCGGCTACCTTCTCCGGCAGTGTCCAGCTGACGCCGTTGTAATAGCCGTAGTAGATGTCGTGTTCGGCACCGCCGCTGTAGCCGGCGCTGAAGGCGATGTGGATCTCTCCCTGGTTCGCGACCCGATCGTCTGCCAGCGCGCTCACCGGCTCGGTGACCGCCCAGTCCAGCTCGATGTTGAATGCGTCGGTGCCGGTTTTGAAGACCGGCGTGTTGGCGGTGCGCCAGACCGGTGAGGCAGAAGCGGTCAGCCAGCCAGCGCTCGTACCCACGGCGTTGTCGTAGACGTATTTGTTGAAGAAGACATCCTCGAAGGTCGCGTCGCCGAACTTGTAGAAGGCGTAGATCTCGTCTGGCGAGCTCTGCTTATCGACAACCACGGTAGGGAAGTAGAAGATCGCGTCCGTCTCCAGCGCCGCGTTAGTCGGAGCGTCGTTCACGAAGTTGTCGACCCCGGCACCATCCGTACCCTGTACCCAGCCGGTTGCGCCGACGTCGTCCCAGTCGTCGGCCAGCAGGGTCTTGTGCTCGATCAGGTCGTCGGCGTCGTTGAAGTAGACCAGATGGAGGACATCGCCGGTACCGACCGCCAGGTCCGGCCCCGTCTGACGGTTCGTATCAGGCGTGATTCTCACCCCGCCGCTGCTGCCGCTGTTGCCGCCTTGTCCGACCAACTCCATCGAGAACGGCAACGTCGACCGCTTGACCCTCGCCAGCATAATATCGTCGTGGCCGGTCGCCTGGGTCGTGCCCCGCACGTAGCTGATGAAGATGTTATCCCGCTGGTCAATCGCGACGTTGGGGAACGCGGCGTCCTGGCCCTCGCCGACGG
>CAYWBJ010000273.1:0-43105 GCA_964456165.1 uncultured Gemmatimonadaceae bacterium
GGTACCTGGCGCAGATGCTCAACAGCACGGCCACAACCGACCTGGGCGGATGGCTGTTCACGTTCTTCGGTGGTGGGCTGATGTGGGGCCTCATGTTCTGCCAGACCCGGTTTCTCTCCTGGCCCATCCATCCGCTGGGCCTGACGATGGGCGGGACGGTGTTCACCTCGGGAGTGATGTGGTTCAATGTCTTTCTCGCCTGGCTGATCAAGGGCATCGTGCTCAAGTACGGCGGGAGCAAGCTCTACCGCCAGCTGCGGCCCTTCTTCATCGGGATGATCCTGGGTGCCTTCGTGGTGTCCGGGACGTGGCTGGTGATCGACTACTTCAGCGATATGCCCGGTAACTTCGTTCTCGGCTGGGAGTAGGGCTCTGCCGGCGATTCTTCCCTGAGATAGGATAGTAATGGGCAACGTACCACCGGGGAGCGGTATCCGGGTGCCACCGGACGAGATGCGGCGATTGGTGCAGGCGCTGTTCGCGTCGGCGGGCATGTTGCCGGCTGGTGCCGGGACCATGGCCGAGCTGCTGGTCCACACCGATTTGCGGGGGGTCTTCAGCCACGGCACGCAGCAGGTGCCGGGCTACTGCCGCATGCTCCGCGACGGCGAGGTCAATCCCACTCCGCAGGTCCGCGTCACTCGCCAGACGACGACGACGCAGACCCTCGACGGCGACGGCGGCATGGGCCACCTGCCCTGCAAGCAGGGTACGGAGTGGGCGGTAGAGTGCGCGCTCGAGCACGGAACGGGAGCGGTCACGACGCGCAACCACTTCCACTTCGGCAGCGCCGGCAAGTACACGCACATCGCCGCGGCGCGCGGCTGCATCGGGATCGCTTTCTCCTCCCACCGCTACCACCCGCAGAATTTCGTGCGCGGGGTCCTGGGCGCTTCACCCCTCAGCGTGGCGCTGCCGGCGGGCGAGCAGCCGCCGGTCATCCTCGACATGGCTTCGAGCATGCTCGAGTACGACGAGGAGCTCTTTGCGCGGATGCCGTTCGCTTTCTTCAAGGAGCTCGGCGTTGCCGCGATTCCCTACGGCCTGGGAGGTGTCCTCGCCGGCATCTACAGTCCGGAGCTCATCCCGCCCGAGTCGAGGTGGATCTCCAACCAGGGCTCGTTTATCGCCGCCTTCAGCATCGAGGCCTTCATGGACGTGGGGGAATACCAGGCGGAGATGGACCGCTGGGTGTCTGAGGTGCGGGCATTGGAGCCGTTCCCGGGACACGAGCAGGCGGAGCTGCCCGGGGGGCTGGAGTGGCAGCGGGAGCGCGACTATGCCGAGAATGGGATTTCCGTGAGCGATCACCATCGCGCCTGCCTGGAAGAGATCGCGGGCGAGCTGGAAGTCGAGACCCGGTTCAAGGCCTACGAGCAGAGCCGGTTCGAGGGCGGCGGCTGATGGGATGGGTGCGGCGGGCTTCCCTGCCGGAAGCCAAGCATGACTGCCAGGCGCTCGGAGTCGGCAACGAGATTTACGTGCCGACCGGGTCGAATGACCTGACCCTCGACACGGTCGACATCTACGACGCCGAAACCGACAGCTGGCGCCCTGGCCCGCCGATCCCCACATGTCGCGGTTACATCGGTGCCGCGCTGCTGGACGAGCGGATCTACGTCCTCGGGGGCAAGCAGATCCGTACCGCCGAGGAGAAACGGGAGAGCGGCGACGACACCCACTTCAAGACCCGCGGCGAGTTCGAGGCCTTGGACCTCACGGGGCAGAGCTGGTCGTGTCTGCCGCCGCTGCCATCTCCCCGCGCCGGGTTGACCGCCACAGCCTGCCGCGGGCGGGTCTACGCGATTGCCGGCGTTCACATGAGCAAAGGTGGCGAGCCGTTCGACGAGGTCTGGTCCTTCGATCCGGCGCTGGGACGGTGGGAGCCGGGTCCGCCTCTGCCGATGGCGGTCTGGGGCCCCGCTGCCGCCACGGTGGGCGACGTGATCTACGTAGCCGGCGGCGGGGACGGCGGGTTCCGCGACGACCTGCTCGCGCTCGACCCGGCCGCGGACCACGAGTGGAAACGGCTGGCACCGCTGCCGACGCCGCGCAGCGATCTGTCGCTGGCGGCAGTGGGCGGACAGATCTACGCCGTCGGCGGCAAGACGTGCCCCAGCGAAGAGGAGAGGTGGGGCTGCACCGGCTGCGTCGAGATCTACGACGTGGACTCGGACAGCTGGTCGCCGGGGCCGACGCTGCCGATGAAGAGCGCCTGGCTCGCCACAGCGGTGATCGGAGAGCGGCTGTTTGCCCTCGGCGGTGCCCGCCAGAAGCGACCGGATTCCACATCGCGCTGGACCTCGGCGGAGTTCCTCGACGACGTGTATGAGCTCGTCGCCGCGTAGGCGACCGGCAACCAGAGACAGGAGAAAACGATGGCACAGCAGGCGACGGAGTCAGAGATGGTCCGCATCGAGGCGGACGTCCCCTTCATCACCCCGCCCCGGTGGGCGATCCTCGAGCGCAGCCTGATCGACCTGATGAATGAGTCGATCGAGCCGGTGATGGAGCGCTACGTGCACGGCGACGGCTCGACCATGTGGCCGCCGACCGACGAGATGACCAACTTCGACGGCCTCGACGACGCCTACGAGAGCTTCCACAACTGGCCCCTGTTCTACCTGCTCGGCGGTGACGAGCGCATTTTGGAGCTGTCGCAGCGCGAGTACAACGCCATCACCCTGCAGTTCACCCGCTACGACTCGGGGCACGGGCATCCGATGGTGGTCAAGGAATACGAGCAGGGCTACGACTGGATGCACCAGGGGGAGGGCTATGTCTTCTTTTACCTGCTCTGCCTGGCCGATCCTGCCAACAAGACCAACAGGCGCCGGGCGCGGCGCTACGCCGGCTTCTACATGAACGAAGAGCCGCAGGCGCCCAACTACGATCCCGAGAAGAAGATCATCAAGTCGTCGCACAACGGCAGCATGGGACCGGCCGAGCGCAACTTCCACCGCTATTACGGGGCCTACCGCTACGAGCAGTGGAAACCCTGGCCGCTGCCATTCTACGACGTGCCGGGCTGTGAGTCGATAGAGGATCTGCGCGATCCTGAGATCGAGGAACGGATGGGGCAGGCGCTGATCGACCGCTTCTCCCGCGGCGACTGCGCCGCCAATCTGGCGGCGACGAGCATGGTCACCAACGCCTACCTGTTCACTGGCGACGAGAAGTGCCGGGAATGGGTGGAGGAGTACGTCGGTGCCTGGATGGAGCGGGTGGAGGCCAACGACGGCATCCTGCCGGACAATGTCGGTCTGTCGGGCGAGGTGGGCGAGTACCTGGGCGGGCGCTGGTACGGCGGTTACTACGGCTGGACCTGGCCCCACGGCTGGCACACCATGGGCGACGCGGTGCTCAGCGGCGCCGAGAACGCCATGCTGGTCTCGCTCGACCAGAAGTACATGGACCTGGCCCGCTCCCAGGTCGACGTGATGATGGACAACGGCGAAGAGCGCGATGGCGGCCTGTGGGTGCCCCACTTCCACCACGACAAGGGCTGGGACGGCTTCAGTCCGCTGCAGGCCCGGTTCATGGCCCACGTCTGGTCGATTTCGATGCGGCGGGACGACATGGAGCGGATCGAGCGTCAGCGTGCCCCGGGCTCGCACGACTGGGAGCGCATCCAGGTGAAGGGGGGCAAGGACCGCGGCGGCCACGAGGCGGCCTGGCTCGGCTACCTGCGGGGCGAGTTCCCCGACTACCCGGAGCAGATCCTGCATTACAACCACGGCCAGGTTTACCAGCGCCTGGCCTACATGGCCCACGACGAGCAGGATCCTGCCACCTACGGCGACCACTACCTGCAGGTGCGCAATCCCATAACCACCGAGGGCCTGGTGCAGCTGACGATGGGCGGACCGCTGTTCAACTTCAACGGCGGCCTGCTGCTGGTGCGGCTGCGCTACTACGACTGGGATCGCAAGCGGCCGGGTCTGCCCCCGGACGTGGCGGCCCTGGTGGAGAAGCTCGAGGACGACAGCGCCACCGTGACGCTGGTGAATCTGAGCGCGGCGACGCCGCGGGAGCTGGTGGTGCAGGCCGGCGCCTTCGGCGAGCACGATTTCACCGAAGTCCGCTACCAGGCACTGGCCGCCGACCGCGGTCACGATGTGTTCTCCGACCCCAACTGGCAGGAGGAGGAGCGCTACGCCGAAGGCATGGCCGCCGAGACCGAGGAGTGCGTCATCACGGTCGACGCGCCGCACTTCCGCCTGTCCCTGGCGCCGTGCGCGACGATTCGGCTCGAACTAGGGATGCGGCGCTTCGCCAATCAGGCCTCCTACGACCTGCCCTGGTCGACATCCGCCGATGGCGCGCAATCCTGACGCGGCCCTGCGTCTCGCGTTCAGGCACGACGACTATTTCCACAAGGCGCTGACCTTCCGCTGGCCGGCGGGGCTGGCGGGCGAGGAGATCCCGGCGCGGGTGTGCGCCAGGCAACCTCACGGCTTCAGCCAGGAGATCGACGCCGTCGCGCGCCGGCAGGGTGAAGAGGGCGAGATCACCTTCGTCTATCCCCTGCTGGACGAGGGATGTTATGCCTCGCGGCGCTCCAAGGATGTGGAAGGCAGGGCGCCATGGGGCATGGGGCGATACCGGTTCGAGGTCAAGCTGGGGGCGGAAGACGGCGTTCCTATCGGTGGCCAACTGAGCCTCGACCCGAACGGTTTCTTCGGCGCGATCGGAGGGTGCCGGCTGGCGCAGGTGGATTCGGTCCACCAGTTCATCGAGTGCTGTCCCGCACGCCTGGCCTTCATCGACACGCCGGTCATCTCCTTCACCATCCGTACCCTGCCTGAGCGCGTTGCCGGCTGCGAGGCCGAAGTGGACGTGGTGCGACCGACCGACCGCGGGCGGGTTTGCGATCCGATTGCGGTCAGGCTGGACGGAGAGGCGCAGCACCACAGCTTTGACGCGACGGGCTGGGCGCGGGGCGAATACTGGCTGCGGGTGCGCGTGCGTGGCAGTGGGATGCCGGCGCCCGGCGGCGGCGGTGAAGGCGGCGCGGCTGCCAACGGCGGGGAAGGCTGTGGTACGGGAAGTAACGCGGGAGAGGGCGGAGCACCGGGCGCCGCCGAGCGGCCGGTCGGCTCCGTGGGTGCCTGCCTTCTCCGCCAGTTCTTCGTCGAGGCGCCACGTCGACCCGCCCGCCCGCACAATCCGCTGCGCCCGGGTCACGCGCCCCTGTACATGGTCGACGATTGGATCTACGAGCGCAGCGCCGGACTGCGTCACGTTCCCGATCAACTCGAGCCGGTCAGCGATGGACCGATCGCCGACATCGACCGGCCCTGGGAGCAAGGCCCCGATCACCTCCCTATCGAATCGTTCAGCTACGACGCCGAGCAGCGCCAGTTCCACGCCCTCTACCAGGCCGGGCCGTTGTCGGGAGACTCAAGGCTCTGGGAGATAGGCGTGCGCTCGACGATGACCGCCTATTCCACGCGCTACCTCTGCCTGGCGGTCTCATCCGACGGCGTGCGCTGGGAAAAGCCGGAGCTGGGGATCGTCGAGTTCGACGGCTCGAAGCGGAACAACATCCTGCGGGACAAGGCCGGCGAGGAGGAGTTGCTCAGCGGCGAGTTCGACAGCTTCCCGGTGCCCGTGAAGGAACGGCTGCTGCCGCGCAAGTACCGCTACCGGTTCTACGATCCCGACCATGACGGACCGGTCGAGATGGACAACTACGTCTTCCGCGTCTTCCTCGACGAGACCATGGAGGGGGAGGAGCAGTTCGAGGGTGGCTTCCGTCCTAAACACCGGGACTTCTGGGGCTTCGAGCGTCGTGGCGACACCTTCCTGGCGCTGACCCGAAAGCCGGTGCTAACCGGCGGGCGGGGGATGCATCTGAAACACACCAACGAACGGGCATCGACCTATCCGTTCGAGGGCGACCCGATGGCGCTGTTTCAGCCGACCGGGCGGTCCACCTGCACCTACTACCACCGCAACAGCAAGACCTTCTTCTATTACTACCGGCCCGACGGTCCGGCCTACCCGCCCAACGGCAAGCCGTACTACCTGTGGCACAAGGTCGCCGCCATACGGACCCGGGCCGTGGCCTGGACCCGAGACGGCCGGCACTGGGAACGGTGCTACATGACGATGCCGGACGAGCACGATCCGCCGGGCACCACCCTATACGGATTCGGGTTCATCACGCCGGCTGGTCAGCAGGCGGGCGGCACCGACAATCAGTTGTTCTTCGGCGGCTTGCTCAACTGGGACCTGACCACGCAGCGCATGCGCCAGCACCTGATGTGGAGCCGGGACCTGATTAACTGGCAGAAGTTTGGGGCCAACCGCCGGCCGCTGCTGGAGAACGGCCCGATCGGCGCCTGGAACACAAGCTGCAGCGGCCTGAGCAGCTATCACGCCGTCACCGGGGCTGATGGCGAGGAGGAGTGGCTGTTTCCCTTCACCGGAAGCAGTTCCCGCTACATGCTCGGGGTGGCACGGGAGTGCGCCAGCGTTGAGGAGCTGCGCGAGAAGTTTCCCTACTTCGCCCTGGTTTCCTACTTCACGACTTGGGAGGAGATCCTCGAGGAGGCGCGCAACACCCGGGTGCTTACCGGACTGGCGCGCTGCCGGGCCGGCCGTCTGGCCCACGTGGAGCCGGTGGACGGCAGGGGCGGGTTCACGACGCTGCCCATGGTTGTCGAGGGCAGCCGGCTGGAGATCAACGCGGCAACCGACGACGGTGGTGCGGTCCGGGTGGAGGTTCAGGACGGGGAAGGCAACCCGTTCCCGGAGCTGGGCTTGGTCGACTGCGCCCCATTCGCGGGTGACCGGGTCGCTCACCAGGTGCGGTGGCGGCGGGCGCGGTTCGCGGAGGTATCGCGCCGCGTGGTGCGCCTCCGCTTCGAGCTCACCGGGGCGCGGCTCTACGCCTTCCGGATCGCGGGCTGAGCAGCGCCTGCGGAGGCGGCGATGCCGCCTTCTCGTCAAGGTAGGGGCCGGCGCGAGCGGCCCGGATTGCGCAAGTTAACGTCTCGCAACGCGAATCTGCGTCCACCGCAGAGCACAGGGAGAGTTCGACATGAAGATCACCCGGATCAAGCTGTACATCGTCAACGTGCCCGAGTCCCACTGGTGGTGGTCGGACGACACCTACGGGCAACCCCAGCACCAACGGGACCAGCACGGCGTGGCCGAGGTCTTCACCGACGCCGGGGTCACCGGCCTGACCCAGATCGAGCGCTCGGCACCCGAGGCGGCGATGGAAGGCCAGCTCAACCAGTGGCTGGGCACCGACGTGCTCGGGGTCAACCTGGCGCAGGGGCGCTCGAGCATGGCCGGGTCGTTCGAGCAGGCGGTGCTCGACATCCGCGGTCAGGCGCTCGGCGTGCCGATCTGGCAGTTGCTGGGCGGCAAGGTGCGGGACCGCGTGAGTTCGACCCAGTGCACCGGCTACAAGACGCCGGAACATACGGCAGAGGATGCGCAGAAAGGGTGGGAGCTGGGTTTCCGCACTTACAAGATGAAGTGCATCACCGGCGAGCAGACGGCCGAGGAGCGGATCGCCTACGTGGCGGACCGGGTGGAGGCGATTCACCGGGTGTTGCCGGAGATGGCGGTGCGGCCCGACATCCGCTGGCGCCTGCGGGAGGTGCGGGAGGCCCAGGAGCTGGCGCGCCGGCTCCTGGGCCACCGCATGGACAGCCTGGAGAGCCCGATTCCGAAGGCGGCGGCCGGCGGCACCTACTCCGAGTGGCGGCGCCTGCGGCACAGCATCCACCTGCCGATCGGCGACCACGTTGGCGACAGCGCCGACCTGATCCGGAGGTTCAACGCCGAGGCCCTGGACTACGCTATCGTCGGCGGGGCCAGCCACATGCAGACGGTGCGCAACTCGCAACTGGCCCACGAGCTGGGCATGGGGGGGTGGTCGCAGACGGTCTCATACGGGCCGGGCGCGGCGATGGGGCTGCACGTGGCGGCCTGCATGCCCAACCTGAGCCAGCCCTACGACATGGTCGGACCGATGGCCTGGGAGCACACGCTGACCAACGAGGCGTTTCCGTTCGCCGACGGTGCCTTCGAGGTGCCCGATCGTCCCGGTCTTGGCTTCACGCTGGACCACGACGCAGTGAAGCAATACCTCGTGTCCGAACGCGAGTTCACCGCCGACTGACGGGAGTCAGCTACTCGAACACCTTCTTCCGCACCAGGTACCGGTTGACCGCGTTGTGGTTAAGGGTATACCCCAGCCCGGGCCGGTCCGGCACGGCGAACGCACCCTCGGTAAAGGGAAACTCCTCGTTCACCAGGGTGTCCTCCCAGACCATGGCGCCGGACAGATCGTGGGGCTGGGTCAGGTGCGGCATGCAGGCGCCGACGTGGATGGCCAGGGCGGCTGCCGGCCCGTAGGCCGTTGTCTGCGTCCAGCCGCCGAGCCCCAGCTCGTGCGCCAGGTAGGACTCGCGCACGGTGTCCAACGCGCCGACGCCCTTGACGATGGCGTAGTCGACGGCCCCTTCGCGGACGACGGTGAGCAGGTCCGGGGCGTTGACGTGATCGCCGATAGGGATCGCGATCGACTCGCGGAGCCGGCGCCATTCGGGATAGTTCGCGGTGGTGCGCCGGGCGATCGGGCTCTCCAGACAGTCGATTTTGTGGCCCTCGAGCCGCCGCGCCAGCTCCTGCGCGACCCAGGTCTGCTCCAGCCGCCAGCGGATGTCCGGCCGCACCGCCATGTCGGGCAGCACCCGGTGGATCGCCTCGACGCGGTCGACGACGTAGGCGATGCGGTCCTCCGGCGTGGTCTCCGACGTGATGCATTTCATCTTGTAGGTGCGGAAGCCCAGCTCCCAGCCCCGGATCGCATCCTCGGCGGTGTTCTCCGGCGTCTTGTAGCCGGTGACCTGAGCGGCTGCCACCACGTCGCGGACGCGCCCGCCGAGCAGCTGCCAGATCGGGACGCCCAGGGCCTGACCGCGGATGTCGAGCACCGCCTGCTCGAAGACCGCGGGCAGACTCGAGAAGGGCCTGGCCAAGTTGACCGCCAGCACGTCGGCGCCGACCCACGCGGTGCAGGCTTCCTCGAGCACCGCATCGGTCGTGCCGCGGTTGGTCTCGGTGAGGCCGATGATGCCCGCGTCGGTCTCCACCTCGGCGACGCCGCGGTCGGCGCGGCGGTGCTCCGGCTGGCCGTAGACGTCGTCCGACCACCACCAGCGGGTTTCCGGGACGTTAACGACGTAGTGGGTGACGCGGGTAATTTTCAAGGGATGGCCTCCAATGCCGTTCAAATTGCGCCCTCAGTATATCGTCGTTCCACCGGGGCGGCAATCGGCTTGATGGGATCGCTTTTCCCGTGTTTCTTTCCCCGCGTGGAGGTTCTCGAAAAACGGCTCGCAAAGGGCTCGAGGCAATGCAGATAAAGCAGGCCCGCGTCTACATCCGCGAGGCAAAACCCCAGAGCCGCGCTGTCCGCAACGTCCGGGGCACCATGGAGAAGGTGCCGCCGGGACTCAACGGGATGTTCACCCACTCTGGCGGCATCCGCGGCCAGCGCCCGGACGAGGTGATCGACTACCCGGATGAGACGCTGTATCCCACCTACCACGCCCGGGTGCGGCTGATCACCGACGGTCCGTTGGACGCCTACGCTGGTCTGGTCAACGGCTTCCACCTCGACGAGGTCGAGATGGAGGCCTGGAAGTTTCAGGCCGACGTCGCTCCCATGCTCATCGGCGTCGACGCCTTCGACCGGGAGTACGTCTGGCAGCGGCTGTGGTACGCCCAGCGCTTCCTCAGGGTCAGCCGCCGCACCGTGGGCATGGTCGACGACATGCTGTGGAACTTGGCGAGCCGGCACGCGAAGCAGCCGCTCTGCAAGCTGCTGGGACAGTGCCGCGACCGGGTGCCGGCGTACAGGAACATCGGCGGGGGCACCATCGACGAGCTGGTGGCGAGCGCGGTGGAGGTCAAGGAGCTGGGTTACAAAGGCTGCAAGGACCACTCCTACCGCGGCGTGCAGGCCAACATCGAGCTGTTCACCGAGCTTAGGAACGTGCTGGGGGGCGACTTCCTGCTGATGCACGACGCGGTCGAACACTACACCTACAGCGAGGCGGTCAAGGTGGGACGGGCGCTTGAGCGGCTGAACGTCCGCTGGATCGAGGAGCCACTGCAGGATTATGACGTGATGGGGCTCAGGAAGCTGTGCGCCACCCTCGACCTGCCGGTGATGGCGCTGGAGTGGATCGGCTACATCGGCGGCCAGCCGTTCAACACTGCCCCTTACCTGGCACTGGAGGCCACCGACATCGCGCGGCAGCGGGGCATCGGCATCACCGGCCAGATCAAGCAGGCGCAGCTGTGCGAGGCGTTCGGGGTTCAGTGCCACGGTGGGAGCCATCATGTCTGTCTGGCGGTGAGCAATGATCCGCTGGTGGAGGCGGGGCGGAACTTCGGGCCGTTACCGGAGGGGGCGCGGTTGACTTTTCAGGGGACGTCGTACCTGGAGGATGGGTATATGACGATGGCTTATGGGGATGAGCCGGTTGTCGAGCCGGATTGGGATGAGGTAGAGCGGGAGGCGTTGATTGTGGTGTGACGTGTAATTGGAACCGGAGTGGAGGGGGAATTGGCCTTAGGAGGGATGTCCGGCAGGGGGCATCGAGCCGTGGGAATTGTGTTACACCAGTTCGTGAACGCTGTCCAGCCAGATGTTGTTTCCCTTGCCGCCTTCTGGCGGCTGGGAGGCGCCGCCCAGGACGAAGATGCGGTCGCTGATTGCAGCCGCGGACATCCAGGCTTTTTTCTCCGGCATGGAGGTTTCCTCGGTCCAGGTGTCGCTGTCGACGTCGTAGACTTCGACGCGGTCGTGTCTCGGCAGGCCGCCCCAGCCTCCGAAGGTGTACATTTTGCGGCCGACGGTGACGATGCCGGAGTCGCAGCGGCCGGTCGGGATGGGGGCGAAGGTTTCCCAACGGCCGATGGTGGGGTCCATGACCCAGGATTGGTTGCTGACGCCGTTGCCGCCGAGGCCGGAGGTAACGTAGACGTGGTCGTCGAAGGTGGCGACGGAGGGCCCCTGGACGCCGGCGGGGAGGGGGGGGCCGAGGGACCAGTGGCCGGTTTCGGGGTCGTAGACCTCGACGCGGTCCAGGTGGGGGCCGCCGCTGCGGGTCTCGTTGTTCATGGCGTTGCCGCCGATGGCGTAGATCCTGCCGGCGCAGACGGTGGCGACGACCCCGGCGCGGGGCTCGCTGAGGGATTCTACGGCCGTCCAGGTGCCGGTGCTCAGCTCGAGCCGCTCGACGGTGTCGCGGATCTGGTAGTGGCCGATGTCGCCGCTGCGGTCCTTCTCTTCCTGCGGCCGCAGGCGCTTGCCGGCAATGGCGTAGATGTAGCCGTCGAGCAGGGCCGCGCCGAACCAGCCGCGGCGGCTGGGAATGGGCGGGCCGCTGGACCAGCTGTCCGCGGCGGGATCGTAGATCTCGACGACGTCGTAGGTCTCGTCGCCGGCGCCCGAGATCGCGTAGATCTTTTTGTCGACGGTGATGGCCTGCAGGTCGTGTCGCGGGGTCGGCATGGAAGCGCGCTTGAGCCATTCGCCCATTGTCTGTCTCCCTTGGTGGTTGCCGGGTTCGACGACGTGTAGCGGTGCATCCGGCCAGGAAATAACGGCCGCGTGGACAGCCGCGGCAATCTCGCAGGCCGGCGGCCCGATCGCGGGAAGCCGGTCGAATCGTGAAGGAAGGAGTCGCAGTGACACAGTGGATCGAGTTACAGCCCATGCCGACACCCCGGCACGACCTGCAGGCGGTCGCGGTCGGATCGGAGATCTACGCGATTTCCGGGGCCGGCTACAGCACCGTGGACGTCGTCGAGGTCTACGACGTCGAGACCGGCGGCTGGCGATCGGGGCCGCCTATCTCCGGCCGCCGCGGCTGGTTCGGCGCCGCCCTGCTCGACGGGGCCATCTACGCCATCGGTGGCAAGCGGATCCGCACGAAGGCAGAGAAGCAGGATGGCGACAACAGCCACTTCGCCATCCGGGACAGCGTCGAGCGCCTGGATCTGGCGTCGGGCACCTGGTCGGCGATGCCGCCGCTCTGTCGGCCGCGGGCCGGCCTGCTGGCAACGGTATGCCGGGACAGGATCTACGCCATCGGTGGCAACACGATGGATCCGGCCGACGACAACCCCTACCTGGACCTGGTTGAGGTGTTCGATCCGGCGCTTGGACGGTGGGAGCGCGCCAGGCCGCTGCCGTTCGGCATCCAGGGTCCAGCGCTGGCAACCGTCGACGACCGCATCTACCTCAGCGCCGGCGGCGGCGTGGTCGATGGTGCCAAAGGGACGACCAACCACACCTTCGTCTACGATCCGGATGCGGACAGCTGGGAGGAATTGCAGCCGCTGCCCACCGGCCGCTGCGACCCGGGGACGGTGGCGGCCGGCCGCAGAATCTACACTTTCGGCGGGCATGGCAACGGCGGCTATCACGACGTGGTCGAGGTCTACGACATCGACGCCGACGCGTGGACGGCGGAGACGCCCATGCCGGAAAAGCGGGCCTGGATGGGGGGGGTCTCGATCGACGGTCGCATCTTCGTCATGGGGGGTGGCCTGCGACTGACCGACGACCCGAAGATCTACAAATGGTTCGACGAGCTGCATGAGTTCGTGCCGGGCTAATGTCCAACAGGAAGCGGTCGTGACGGCAGGCAGGGTGGATGTCCGGGGTGTCCTGGACTCCCTTGGCGGGGTCCGCGTCGGCGTGATCGGTGACTTTGCCCTCGACATCTACTTCGACCTGATCGAGGAAACGGGCGAAATCTCGCTGGAGACGGGCAGGCCGGTGCGGTACGGGTCCGGCCTGAGGTCCCAGCTCGGCGCCGCCGGCAATCTCGTGAGCAACTTGCACGCGCTGGGCGTCGGGGAGATCTGCGTCTTCGGCGCTACTGGCGACGACCTGCTGGGTCACGAGCTGATGCGGAACTTTTCCATCATGGAAGTGAACACGGACCATTTCCTGGTCGAAGCGCCGCTGCCGGGCTGCGCCTATGTCAAGCCGTTCGAGGATGGCTCCGAGGCTTCGCGGATCGATTTCGGCACGTCCTGGAGACCGGACGAGGAGCTGAAGGACCGCGTTCTGGAGGCGCTGACGCGCCGCAGTGCGGACCTGGACGTGGTCATCCTCAACCGGCAGTTCGTTCATCCGCTGCTCGACGGGGTCGCGATCCAGCGGCTTAATTCAGTCATTCGAGAGCGGCCGGCGCTTCCGTTCTGCGCCGACTTCCGCCGCGATGGCCACCTGTTGCGGGGAGCTGTTTTGAAGGTCAACGCCAGCGAGGTAGCCGGAATCCTGGGGTGCGACCCGGTCGACAGGCGGGACACGGCAAACTGCATGCGCAGGGCGCGGGAGGTGGCCATCGCGACCACTGGTCCGGTGCTGCTCACCCGGGGAGAGTGTGGGCTCGTGTATGTCGATGCGGATGTGGCTCACGCGGTACCTGGGAGCCAGCTTGTCGGCGAGCTGGACACGGTCGGCGCCGGCGACAGTGTGATCGCCGCCTTCGCCGCCTGCGTCGGGGCCGGAGCAGACATGGGAGGTGCCCTGACCGTGGCCAACGCCGCAGCCGCGGTCACGGTGCGCAAGCTGCGGCAGACCGGCACTGCTTCGCCGGCGGAGATCGAGGCGATGCTGGCCGCGGACATGAACCAGCCATGAGAATCGAGTCGACCGAGACGCTGGGCGGGACAAGCGTCACGCCGGAGCAGCAGGAGCGGATGCAGGCGGGGGACTACATTCTCCACGCCCGCGCCGGCCTGGTCCGTGAGCTGCCGGTCGTGAAGACGCGCCTGCCGCGCGATCCCAAGGCCCATTACCAGGGGCTGGCACTGATCCGCTCGCCGGCCGGCCCGATCTATGCCGTGCAGAAGTCGATCTGGTCCCGTTCGACCGACGGTGGCGAAACCTGGCAACATCTCGAGCGCGACCCAGAGTGTTTCGGCTTCAACGACTGGCGGCTACAGTTCGACGGTGATGGGCGGCTCGTCGCGGTGCGGGAGCAGGACGCCTCCATCTGGGTCTCGGAGAACGAAGGCGCGTCGTGGACACAGGTCGGCGAGCTCGACCTGGCGCCTTTCGGGGACGTGGTGCTCGGTGACAACATCACCAGGCTGGCAGACGGCACCCTCCTGCTGCCGGTCAAGCAGATCGAAGGGGACTTCCACGAGGTGCCGAACCCGGCCTACGTGTTCCGCTCCACCGACGGCGGCACCAGCTTCAGCGAGCGCTTCCTCCTCAGCGACTACGGCTGCGAGATCAACCTCACCGAGCTGGCCCCCGGCCGTCTGATCGCGGTGATCCGCTACCAGCCAGGACCACCGGACCGGCCAGAGCTCGGCAAGACTGTCTTCCTGGCCGAGTCGGCGGACGCGGGAAAGAGCTGGGTCAACCACCGGCAGCTGACCAACGTCAACGGCCAGTGTCACGGAATGGCGGCTGGTCTCGCCGGCGGGATTCTGGTCGTGGCGCACGATCACCGCTACCCGCGGTCGATGGGCAGCTGCCGCGCCATGGTCAGCCGTGACGACGGCCAGAGCTGGGAGGACGAGGTGTACTACCTGTGCCATGGAAACGTCGCCGGTTATCCCCGGCACCTGACCCTCGACTCGGACGAGATCCTGACGCTGGTCGGTTCCTGTTACGGCGACGCGGACGCCGGCTGGGGGATGGCTACGGGCAATTCGGACTTCTGTATTATCCGCTGGCGACCGGAGTGATGCCGTGGCCGGATCGATCGACCAGCGCGCTCCCCGCCTCTGTGAGCTGATGTTCGCTGCCATACCGTCGCACAACTGTCTGCCCGGGGCAGACTGAGGCACGGAGGGGATGGAGCGTCGACTCACCTGGCTGAGGAAGCGGCACGCCTACTGCCGGGCCGTCCGCTACGCGGAGATGACCTGCCATCGATTCCCCAACCGGAAGGGCATGCTGCAGCGGGTGGAGTTCGATCTCGAGCAGGGGCTGTGCCGGGTCGACGGGGTAGAGGGTTTCACCGGTGACTGGAAAGCACCGGAAGTCGCGGAGCGCCAGGAAGACCATTGATCCCGGCAATTCCCCGGGCGGTCCTGGGGCCGACCGCCGCGTACTACGGCGCGATGGTCGCTCTCGGCATGGTGCTGGCCTCGCTCGGTTCCACGATTCCGGGCCTGGCCGCGCAGATGTCGACATCGCTCAGCGGCATTCCCATCGCTTCTCGCTTCGGCCCCGGCTCGATTTTCGCAACAGACGCGATCGGCTGCAGCGCGGCCGCCGGGCTGCTGCTGTTGCTGCCGGACTGGGGGGCTACATCCTCTTCCGCTCGGTAACCCGATCGAGGTATCAGGGTGGCATCGACCGACCTGGTCGATTATCATGTTCCGCGCATCCTGCATCCGGAAAAAGGAGGGGCTGATGCGGCAGGGGAATGTTTTCTTCGGGGAGTTGACCCGGAAGGAGTTCGGTGCGGCGATCGCCGCAGGCAAGATCGAGGCCGCGATCGTGCCGACCGGCGCTACCGAGCAGCACCAGGATCACCTGGCAATGATTCACGACACGGTGTCGGTGACCGAGATCGCCCGTCGCGTGGCGCTCTCGTTCTGGCCGCGGGTGATCGTCGCGCCGACGATCCCGATGACGGTGTCCGAGCATCACATGAAACGGGGTGGCGCGCTGACGGTGCGTCCAGAGATCCACATGGAGACGGTTCACGACGTCTGCGACAGCCTGGTCCGGCTCGGTGTCGAGAAGGTTATGGTCCTCAACGGCCACGGCGGCAACAAGCAGGACAAGATGGCGGCAGCGGCACCGGATGCCATGGGCCGGCTCGAGGCCATGGGTGTGCACTACGTGACCTACTGGGAAACGGTGAGCCAGGAGTGGTACGAGGCCAACCTGGAGATGGAGCGCTCGGCCGGTCACGCCGGCGAGTTCGAGACCTCCTTCGCGCTCGACCAGTTTCCGGAGCGCGTCCGCGCCGATGAGGTGAATTACGAGAACGCGCAGAAGGCGACCGTCGCCAAGGGCGGCGCCATTCTCGACGCGGTGGTCGAAGGTGTGGCAGGAGAGGTGCTCTCGCTGCTGGACCGCTGAGAGCCGGATGGCCGAGAAGCGGAGCCGACCAGCGTGACGGCAGCCGTCGATGCCAGCCGCGCCGATCCGGCCGGCGTCAAATCGCCCTATCGGGACGGCGGCCTCACGCCCACCGTGCGCGGCCTGATCATCGGTATCCTGGGCAGCCTGCTGGTCGGGGGCGGGTTCGAATACAGCTACATGGTGCTGGGGGTGTCGGCACTGACCGGCTGGCACTACACCATCGGTGCCAACATCATGCTCTTCACCATCGGCTTGATGTTCAATCCGCTGGTGGGCGCAATCCGGCGAGAGTGGATGCTGACGCCCGCCGAGATGGCCCAGGTCTACGTGATGTGGACGGTCGGCTCGGCCGTATCGGTTCCCATCGTCTCCTACTTTCTTCCGCACATCACGTCGGTAGTCTACTACGCCTCGGCGGAGAATAACTGGGCTTTCACGGTCCGGCCGCACATCCCGGACTGGGTGATTCCGCTGCACGACTTCGAAGTCGTCAAGGACTTCTACGAGGGGAGGAAGGACGGGGCGGTGCCGTGGGACCTGTGGCTGCCGGCTCTGCTGATGTGGGCGCCGATGTTGATGAGCCTCTACGTGGCGATGATCTCGACCATGGTGATCGTGCGCAAGCAGTGGGTCGACCACGAGCGCCTCGTATACCCGATGATGCAGCTGCCCATCGCCATGATCCAGGACGACCGGGAGGGTATTCCCGGCCTGATCAAGCCGCTCTTCCGCAACTGGATTTTCTGGCTCGGGTTTGCCCTGCCGTTCATCATCTATATGAACAACCATCTGGTGCGGTACTTCCCGCTGGAATACATAAACCCGGGCGGCAGCTACTACTATTTCTACGGTGAAACGATCCGCGTCCGCATGGGCATCAGCTTCTTTCTCATCGGCTTCGCCTACTTCATCCGGCGCGACGTCACCCTCGGTATCTGTTTCTTCTTCGTCATCTACATGTGTTACGAGTTTGCCATCTCGCTCATGGGTGGCGGCCACTACGACCCGATGATCAGTCCCTGGTCCAAACGCGGGCCCACCACGTTCGTCTTCCAGGGGTTCGGGGCCTTCGCCGCCCTCGTTGGCGTGGGCCTGTGGAGTGCGCGTCACCACCTGAAGAAAGTCTGGCGCTGCGCTTTCGGACTGGAAGCCGGGGGCGAGGCGGAAGCCGGCGAGATCATGTCCTACCGCTCGGCCGTGCTGGTCACCATCGGCAGCTTCGCCTTCATGAGCTTCTGGCTCTGGCGTGTCGGCCTGCCGTTCTGGGTGGCACCGATCTACCTGCTCTTCGCCTTCATCCTCTACATAGGCATCACGCGGGTGGTCACCGAGGGCGGCGTGCCCTGGTTCACGCCACCGATGATCGCCTCCGATGCGGTCGCCGTCGGTTTCGGCTCGCGCGCCGTTACCCCGAGCGGCATCGTCGCCCTGGGGTTCACTTACTCCTGGGCGGCCGACCTGATCATCCTGGTGATGGCGACGGCGGCCAACGGCCTGAAGGTGGTCGAGGAGACGGTGCGCGGCCGGCGGCGGATCCTGTTCTGGAGCATGATCGTTGCCCTGGTGGTGTCGCTGGGGTCGGCAATCTACGTCAAGCTGGATCTGGCCTACGAGCACGGCGGCCTGAATACCTCCCACACCTTCAAGGAGCAGGGGTTCTACCAGTGGGAGGACGCGGCCATGCGCCTGCACCAGCTGACCGACCCGGGCTGGGAATACTGGGGCCACGCCGGCCTCGGCGCTTCGGTAATGGGGATGCTGATGCTGGCACGGCAGCGTTTCCTCTGGTGGCCGTTTCATCCGCTCGCCTTTCCGATCAGCGTGTCGACGCACAAGATGTTCATCAGCATCCTGGTGGCCTGGGCGCTGAAGAGCGCGGCGGTCAGCTACGGGGGACCACGACTCTATCGGCGGCTGCGTCCGTTCTTCCTGGGGCTGATCATGGGGCAGTGGGCGCCCAAGGGGATCTTCGCCATCGTCGAGTACGTGCGGCAGAGCCTGTGAGCGCCTGTCGTATACCGACCACGTGCCCGGACGAGGCGATCGCCGTTCACGACCACCGGCGATCAGCTCTCCGCCAACTTCCGGATGACCTCCTATCCGTCCGTGTCCTTCCCCAGGGACCACATGCTGGCAGGGCATTCGAACGCGCATTACCAGCAGGATGGCGAAAATGTGGGACCGGGCCGGCTGATCGTCGTGCCGATCGGCCAGACGCCGGCGCGGGAGATTTGTGGTCCGCGCCATTACTTGAGGTGATAAACGAGTGAAAGGGGATACAATGGGTACCTGGACCGAACGCACCGCGATGCCGACCCCGCGCCACGACCTGCAGACGGTCGCGGTCGACGGCAAGATCTACGCCATCTCGGGCGCCAACGACCGGACCGTTGACGCGGTCGAGCTCTACGACGTGGCCACCGACACGTGGACGCAGGGACCGCCGATCCCGACGCGCCGCGGCTGGCTTGGCGCGGATCTGATCGGCGGCGCAATCTACGTCGCCGGCGGCAAGACCCACCGCCCGCCCGAGGAGCGGCCGGCCTACGGCAACGATTACCACTTCACCTCACGCGATTGCCTGGAGGTGCTGGACCTGGAGACGCAGACCTGGTCGATTCGGGCACCGATGCCGGCTGGACCTCGCGCCGGGTTGAGCGTGGTCGCCTGCCGGGGTCTGCTCTGGGCGATCGGCGGCAACACGATGCTGCACGAGGATCAGCGGATCCTCGACCGGGTCGAGGTCTACGACCCCGACACCGACTCCTGGGCGGTGGGACCGGTGCTGCCGCGACCGGTCCAGGGGCCGTCCGTGGCGAGCCATGGCGGTCTGATCTATCTGACCGGGGGCATAAGTGATGCCGATGACGGAAAGCAGTTCCGCGACGAAACCTACGTTCTCGACCCGGACGTGGGCCGCTGGGAGCCGCTGGCACCGGTGCCGACCGGACGCGAGTCTTCTGGTGTAACCGTGCTCGACGGCCGGATCTACGTCATCGGCGGCAAGGAGACGGGTAACATCAAGTGCGGGCACATGGAAATCTACGACATCGCGGTCGATCGCTGGATCGAGGAAACTCCCATGCCGGTGGGCCGCTGCTGGCTGGATGCCTGCGTCGTGGGTGAACGGCTGTTCGCGATGGGGGGTGCCTACCACATCAAAGGCGGTTACGCCTGGCTGGACGATGTTTACGAGTTCGTGCCGTAGAGGTCGCCGGCAGGGGAGCCTCGTGGCCTCTCTGCGCCCACGCCTAGGCGTCGAGTAGCCGCGCCTTTCGCAACAGTTTCCTACCTCGATCCGACCGTGCCTCGAAGTCCCGGCGCGCCATCTCGACCGGCTCGTACCCGGGAGTTCTAGCTGTGCACGTTGTCCAGCATCGGCATCAGCTCGTTGCGCAGCCAATCGACCTTCGCCGGTGGCACGAAGTCCTCGAGCACGGTGTAGCCGTTGATCAGGAACGCGGTTGTCAGCTGCTCGATATCGTAGAGTATCGTCAGACTTCGGTCGGGTCGAACCACTGCTCCCAGCTCGGCGAGAGGAATCCCGGTACGCCATGCAGCTCTACATCCGGATCGATGTTCACCGACCGCCGGTTGTCATCACCCTGGCCTAGGAAACGGGTGGCGCTGGCCACCGACAGCCTCAGGAACCAGATCCTGCCATCGAGACGCTCGGGGACGGAGATTGGTATGTCGCGGGGAGCACCGCCGTAGGCGTAGGTCGTCTGGATCATGCGGTCGGGCCCGTGGACCTCGACGGCGAGCACGTGATTGGGATCGGCCAGCTCGACGCGGACGAGGAAATCGCCCGTGCCGGCGGGCACGCTAAAGAACCAGTTTCGCCCCATGGCCACGGTCAGCGGAAAGCGGGAGCCGCCGTCCTCGGTCGGGTGGCCGGCAAGCACCGATTGCATGCTCGGTTCGCTCCAGCCGAACCAATGCCGCTCGGCCTCGACGGCCACCTGATAGACGCCGGTTCCCGCGGCCGGAACGGCGATGGCGACCGGCTCGGGCGGCGACTTGTGGGTGTACTCGCCGGTTGCGGTGCCCAATGACTGGCCGTCCGGTCCACTCGCCTCGAACGAGACCGGGAACGTGCGGTCCTGGGGGATGATATAGCCGGTGGCGCAGAAGTCGAAGGTCCGGCCTTCAGTGTTGTTCAGGTGGATGACGTTGCGCCCGCGCATGCCGGTGTCGGTGTCGCCGAACAGCGGGCAGGGGGGGCAGAACGTCTCGCTGGTGCGCTGCGCCGGACCGATGTGGAAATCGTAGGTTGCGGTGCTGGCGGCGCGTCCGGTCTGCGGGTTGAACCACATCTCGGGCATGGCGGCCAGGTAGGTGGGCACGCCGTCGAGCTGCATCTGCTGCGGGCTCCAGCAATGGCCGTCGCCGCCGCAGACCCAGAGCGACCAGAAGCGGCCGGTGCTGCCCGGGTCGGTCTCGATCTCGTGGACCTCGCGCGGATCGTTCTCGGGCACGAAATCCCAGCCGGGGGTCATGTTGTAGCGCTCGGTGAAGGAGCTGCC
Source organism: uncultured Gemmatimonadaceae bacterium (assembly GCA_964456165.1). Taxonomy (GTDB): domain Bacteria; phylum Latescibacterota; class UBA2968; order UBA8231; family UBA8231; genus CAYWBJ01. The sequence goes on from CAYWBJ010000273.1 coordinate 20,635, forward strand.
CAGCGCCCGCGGTCGGCTGCCGTAGGTTGCGGCCACCGGTTGGCCCCGCGGCGTGAAGACCACCATGCCGGAGTCCTGGCGGTGGGCGCTGCCGTGCTGGCAGCTGACGCGGAACTGGCTCGTTCCTTCCGGCACGAAGAAGTACCAGCGCCGCGGCATACCGACGGGGTAGAGGTCGAAGGTCTCGTTGCGGCCCTTGCGCTCCTCCCAGTCGCCGGTGTCGACGACCAGCTGCTCGAGGCTGCACTCGAACCAGACCTCGCGCGAGCCGCCGCCCTCGCCGAGGGTGATCGCGTAGATGCCCTTGCCGCCGGTGGCCGGGGGGACGACGTCGACGGTCTCGGTTTCCTGTGTCCCTCTGATCTCACCGGTTGCGACGATCTGCATGCCGGAGGGATCGTGCACGAGGAAGTCGAAGTCACTTTCCCAGTGGCCGGGCCAGAGGTTGCGGTGCAAGGTGATGGTGAACGGGCGGCCGTCGGGGTTGTTGGCGTAGATGGCGCGGAAGGCGCGGAGTTTGTGGCCGGCGTCGCCTAGGTGGGAGCGCATTACGGGATCTACGGGCATTTCTGCTAGCCTCCTGATTTCGTGTGATCCTGGATTGACTGTTTCCCGACCGATATGAGTGTGTCCGACAGGGGGCATTGCCTCCGGCAACGCCCCCTGTCGGACCCGACCTTCGGCGGAAGCCGTCCGAATCCCTCAACTCAGGTGTAAAGGGGAGGGGCTGAGAAGCAAATCGCTTGGTTGAGACAATATAGTCCACTTCTTGGTTTTTCCTCAGTGCATGTACTGCCAGAGGTTGCCTACCATGCCGGTGTGGAAGTCGATGATGAGCCAGGTGCCCTGGGTGGTGAAGGAGCCGACTATGATGCCCATGAAGAAGAATCTGGTTTCGCGGTAGAGGCGGCCGCCGCCGTACTTGAGGACTGTGGATTTTATGAGCCAGGCGAGGAAGACGTTGAACCACATGGTGGCGGTGGTGAAGACGGTGCCGCTGATGGCCAGGCCGAGGGGGTGGATGGGCCACCAGAGGAAGCGTTGTTGGACGTTGACGAGGAGCCACATGAGGGCGCTGCCCATGGTGAAAAACATCCATTCGCCCAAGCCGATGGTCGACGGGTTCTGGATCATGTTGGCGGCGTAGTCGAGGCCAGTGCGGGAGGAGGACTGCCACCACCAGCCGGGCATGTTGAGGCCGCCGTACTCGTAGGAGAGGTAGAGGAACATCCAGTAGGCGCTGCACAGGGTGATCAGGATGGCGAGCAGAATCGCCCAGAACAGGGCGCGCTTACTTCCCGTTATCACTTCGTGCGCCATCTTCAGGCCGTTGGCGACCGAGGCCATGGGGAAGGTTACCAGGGCGGCGGTCCAGGGGTAGGTGTAGGCCAGGCCGGTGAGTCCGCGGGCGCCGAGTTGGCCGACGCCGAAGCTGGCGGTGATGAAGTCGGGTGGGATCAACGGGGCGCGCACTAGGGCGACGCCGGCTTCGACGACGATGCGGCTCAGGGCGATGAAAATCAGGAAGGCGATCGCCAGGAACAGAGGCAGGACCCATAGCGGGATGCCGGCCGCCTCGAGCCATACGACCATGACGGCGAGGCCGCCGATGAGCCCGAGGGTGGCCGAGCGGTAGGACATCATCTCGTCGCCGTCGTGGATGTCGGGACCACCTCCGACGGCTTTGCGGAATACATCCGCGATCTGGCGTCGCGCCCGCCAGACGGCGAGCAGGGCGAACATCAGCATCGCGCCCAGGGCCTGGTGGGTCAGGTAGGGGGCCTGGGCGTTGCTGAACCAACCGAGCTGGGCCTGGCTCTTGATGCCGACGGTGTTGAAGATTCCGAGCTGGATCTGGGTGAGCAGGTAGAAGACCCAGATGCCGAGAGCGAGCTCGCGGCTGATGAAGTAGGAGAAGCCGAGCAGCGAGAACGAGACGGCGAAGAGAAAGCCCACCGTGCCGCGGAAGGCGGTGACGCTGGTCCGCAGGCTGAAGTTCGGGAAGGCCGGGTAATAGCTGTGCAGGGCGTTGCAGCTGATGATCAACACCGGCACGGCGAAGCCGATCCAGAAGTAGGGATGGCGGAGAATCGCCGGGACGTCGAAGCGGCCCGTGGACCGTGCCTGCTCGACCAGGGCCATGGGCGCCTGCATCATGGGATAGAGCAGTCGCTCCCGCTCCACCCACTGGCGTCGGACCATGACCATCATGCAGGTGGAGACCAGGTAGAGGGCGACGAGAAAGACCGTCCAGTAGGCCAGCGACTCGAACCAAGCCTCCCACGGAATTACCTGGCCGCGGATGAAGAGCCCCTCGTAGAAGCCGGTGATGGCCTCCTCGTCGCGGGGCGCGATCCAGCCGGGCACGTGGGGCAGGAGCAGCTGCTCCCAGCGGTTCTCGGGCGAGGCGTAGTAGTAGACGTTGGTCATCATCGGCAGCAGGTGCGACACCATGCCGAAAGTGGGCAGGGAGGCCGAGACGATCAGCATCATGTAGATCAGGGTCAGCTCCTGCGGGCTCAGCGCGAGGCTGCGGTGTAATGCCCCAATCAGGATGTTGCCGAGTACCAGGTAGAACAGGAGGAAGAGGGCCGCGGGCGTACTGAAGGCCCAGGCCATGAACGGACCTTTGATGATGCAGTTGGCGTAGATGGGGCCGATGCCGACGAGGACGCAGAGCAGGGCGCCGAGACTGAAGGCGCGCAGTGTTCCCCCGGTGGGGCCGGTCGGCCGGGTCAGGTGCTCTCCGGGTTCGAGGTCGGGAACGGTCCGGGTGACAGGCACCGGCTCTCCAGAGGGGTTGGCAGTTTGAGCGCCGGGCCGCTACACCCGGCAGTACGGTTGCAGCTGCTCCCAGGCGTAATCCAACTCCTCCACGTCCTGCTCGTCCATCTGCTTGTTAGCGCCGAAACGCCGGCAGGTGGATGCGATGATGCCCCGGCGGCGCAGCACTTCGCGCACCAGGTCGTGCCCGTAGTGGCTCTGCAGGTTCAGGTAGGTGAGCAGGCGGAACTGGATCTCGCGGGCGCCGTCGCGGTCGCCGGCGACGTAGCGGTCGTACATCTCGGCGAAGATGTCGGAGAGGGCGGCCGAGGACATGTTGCCGGCGGCGCCGCGCTCGAGTTCGCGGGGCAGCTCGCGGCAGGCGCCGCCGGCGAAGACGCCCTTGATGGAGTTGCCGCAGGCGGCGAGTACGCGGCTGATGCTCGGGCCCATGGGCGAGGTCTCTTCCTTCACGTACTGGATCCCCGGGATCTCGGCGACCATGCCGGCGATCTCCTCGCCGGAGAAGGCCATGCCCATGGCGCCGCCGCAGTTCTGCAGGAACAGCGGCAGGTCGACGGCTTCGGCCAGCGCCCGGTAGAAGGTGAAGGCTTGCCCGCGGGTCGGTTTCTGCACGTAAGGCGGGAGGGAGATGATGGCGTCGGCACCATGATCCTGGGCGTGTTGGGCCAGGGCCACGGAGGACTCGATCCAGACGGTGGCGACGCCGATGACGACCGGGATACGGCCGGCGGTGCGGGCGAGTAGCAGCTCGGTGGTGCGGCGGCGCTCGGCTTCGGTGAGGACGGTGAACTCACTGGCCATGACGGGCCAGACGATGCCGTGGGCGCCGGCGGCGATTGTGAAGTCGACCTGGGCCTCGAACCCGGGTTCGTCGAAATAGCCGTCTTCGCGAAAGGTGGAGTATTGAATCGCGTAGATGCCGCGGAAGGTTTCGGTCATGAGGACGGACTGCCGGAAGCGTTAGACGCCGGGCTTTATTTTAGTATACTTGCGGGTCGTCATCAATCGACTTTAATCGGCAACGGGAGCGGCGAAAACAAATGACAGTATTCACGGGGACGAGGCGCACGGAGCCACCGACCTGGGCGGTGCTGGAGCGCCGCCTCATCGACGCGATCGATCAGGCGGCACCGGTCTTCATCGACAAATACACGCGGCCGGGGGGCTCGCTGATCTGGACGGAAGGCTACCCGGGCGACGGTGTCTGGGTGGACGACCTGTACGAGGCCTTCTTCAACTGGCCACTGCACTACGCCATCGGCGGCTCCGACTACGTCGGCACCAAGGCGGTGGAGCAGTGGAACGCGGTGACGCGGCAGATTGAATTCGACTACGGCCGCATCGCCAGGGAGTTCGTCTGCGACGACGACTGGTTCCACAGCGCTGAGAACTACGTCTACTTCTACGCGCTGGGACTCTCCGACCCGACCAACGCGGAGATGATGCGGCGAGCGCGGCGCTTCTCCGGAATGTACATGGCCGAGGATCCTCAGGTCCCCAACTACGATCCGGAGCACAAGATCATCCGCTCGCCGTTCAACGGCAGCGCCGGCCCGCTTTTCAGCGCCCGCTGGGACGACGTGCAGTACAACCTCGAGCACGGCCACGTGAAGCTCTCGCCGGAGTTCGACGTGCCGCGGGAGTGGATAGAGAGCAAGGCCACGCCCGAAGAGCGTGAGACCCACGTGAACGCCAGCGGCGGTGGCAAGCGCTGGTTCGAGGACGCGGAGCTGCGGGACAGGATTCACAAGATGTTCGATCGCATCGTCATGCACGGCGACGTGCCGGTCAACCTGGGCGTCGTCGGCCTGGTCGCGCACACCTACACCCTGACCGGGGATGACAAGTACAAGGGCTGGATCGTCGACTACGTCGAAGCCTGGATGGACCGGATCAGGCAGAATGACGGCATCATTCCGGACAACATCGGGCTCAACGGCGGAATCGGCGAGAACCGGGGCGGTCAGTGGTGGGGGAGCTTCTATGGCTGGGCCAGCGGCTGCAGCAAGATGCTCAACGCCCTGATCGTCGCCTCCACCAGCGCCCACCTGATCACCGGCGACAAGGGTTACCTGGACCTGATGCGATCGCAGCTGGACATGCTGATAGAGAACGGCGTCGAGGAGGATGGCCGGCTCCTGGTTCCGGGCAGTCACAACGAGGAGGGCTGGGTCGGGCGCGGTGCCATGTCGCCGCAGCAGCCCATCCACCTCTGGTTCGCGTCGCAGGAGCAGCGTGACTGGGACCGGCTCGAAGCCATCCGCAAAGGGGCTGAGGCAGATTGGAGGACGGTGCTGAACAAGGATGTGCGCAACGCCGACGATCGGGCTTGGACCCGCTACCTGGCCGGCGACTGTCCCGAATTTCCCGAGGCGATCCTCAAGGCCAACTATCAGGAAATGCTGCGGCGCAGCAACCTGATGCTCGAGGACCAGGAGGACCTGACCGGCGTCGACGAGCATCACTGGCTGCAGCGCAACCCGGTGGTCACCGAGGCGCTGCAGGTGCTGACTACGGGCTGTCCGCAGACGATCTACTGGGGCGGCCTTGCACGGGGCCGGGTGCGCCACTTCGACCGGGAGCGGCAGCGTCCCGGACTGCCCCAGGATGTCAGTGCCCTGGTGTCGGCAATCCGGCCGGACGGGATCGACCTGACGCTGGTGAATCTCAGCTCGCACCGGCAGCGGCTGATGACGGTGCAGGCCGGCTCCTTCGGCGAACATCGGTTCGGGCGGGTCACCGCGGTCGGTGACGAAAGCGAAGAGGCGGTGGACGTCAACGGCCCGCTCTTCGACGTGGATCTGCAGCCGGGCTCGCAGCTCGACCTGCGCGTCGACATGACACTGCACGCCAACCGGCCGAGCTGCGCTCTTCCGTGGGACGGTAGTGCCATTCCGTTCAGATGATCGGCGCGGAGGGCAACTGGCTTCGGCGTGCGGCGCCACCACTCCGGTGCACGGCCGCCGACAGAGCGGGAGGAGAAGGAGATTGATCGGCATAGGATCCATCGGCGTCGGAAACATGGGGCTGCACCAGGCGCGGACCTTCGCGCGCGCCGAGGGGTGCCGGTTGCTGGCCTGCTCTGACCTGTCGGTGGCGATGCGGGAACGGTTTGCCGAAACCTTCCCCGCGGCACGGACCTACGAGTCCGCGGAGGAGCTGTTGCAGCAGGACGACATCGGAGCGGTCGTGGTCGCAGTCCCGACCGGCTACCACGCCGAGGTGGCGACGGCGGCGCTGGAGGCGGGCAAGGCCGTGATGGTGGAGAAGCCGATGGCGCGGACCGTCGACGAATGCCGGCGTCTCAACGAGGTATCCGAGAGGACCGGGAGGCTGCTGATGGTCGCCCAGTGCCGCCGCTACGACGCCCATTGGAAGTCGTGGGGCGAACTGGTCACCGACGGCCGGCTGGGCCGGCCGGTGCTCTGGCGCGATATCAGCGCCACCACCAATCCGAGCGGCTGGTACCTTGACGATGCCCTGGGTGGTGGTCCGCTCCTTGACGGTGCGGTGCACAACTACGATTTCGCCAACTGGCTCTTCGGCGACCCGGTCAGTGTGGTCGCGAGCACGGTCAAGCTTGACCCGGCGATCACGGCCGTCGATGCCGGGTCGGCGGTGGTCCGCTACGGCAGTGGGGACCAGCTGGCGATGTCCTGGAGCTGGTCGAGCAAGGGCCTGGTCCTGCGCGACGTGCTGGGAACCGAGGGTTACATCCAGTTTGGGCCGGGTGACCTCAAGCCGCCGCCGGAAGAGGCGGAGGAGCACCAGTACTGCTGTCTCACCGACCGCAACGGCGCCCAGACGCTGATTGCAGTTCCGCGGCAACCGGACATGTACCTGGAGCAGGCCAACCATTTTCTCGCCTGCATCCGCGGGGAAGCCCAGTGCCTGTCCCCCGGGACGGAGGCGATCAAGGCAGTGGCGGTGGCCGAGGCGGTGCTGAAGGTCGGGCCGGTGGGCGGCAGCGCCGAGGTCAGCTGGTAGAGGAGACGTGGCAGGCGACTGGGGATACGGCGAAGAGGGACTCAAACACTACACCTGCAGACGTGCCGCAGGTCCGATCGACGTTGATGGACACCTCGATGAGGAGTCCTGGTGCCTGGCCGAGAGGTCGCCCCGCTTCGAGGACCTGGAAGAGCCCGGTCGCCTCGCCCTCTACGACACCCGCGCTGCTGCGCTTTGGGACGACGACTACCTATACGTCGGTTTCTGGCTGGAGGAGCCGGACGTGCGGGCGAGCCTGACCGAGCGCGATTCGATGATCTGCGACGAGAACGACGTCGAGGTCTTCATCGCCGCGAAAGACGCCTACTACGAGTTCGAGATCAACGCGCTGGGAACCATCATGGAGCGATTCTACGTCTGGCAGGATGCCTACGTGGAAGCTGACTTCGCCCAGCTCCCGGAGTTTGATCTCGTGGCCAATCCCACCGTGGACACGCTGGGTGGCGAGTGGAACTTCCACGCCCACCCGCGGGGCCGGCGCTGGGCCTTCCGCGACTGGGATATGCCGGGCCTCAAGTGGGCGGTACACGTCGACGGCACGATCAACGACGACAGCGACGTCGACCGTGGCTGGAGCGCCGAGATCGCCTTCCCCTGGCAGGGGCTGCGGCACCTGGCCGACGGTCGGGCGCTGCCGGCGCGGGAGGGAGATGTGTGGCGGATGGACTTCTCCCGCTTCCAGTGGATCGAGGCCGACGGCGTGCGCAACTGTCCCGGCTGGGCCTGGAACAGCCACGGCACCTACGACTCCCACATCCCCGAATGTTTCACCTTCGTTCACTTCTCCGAACGCGTTGTTGGAGCGCCGGATGAGTGAATTGATTTTCGAGCGCGTCGTCGGGTCGCCGGATGAGTGAGCCGATCCGGCGGGCGGCGGCGCCGATTGCGGTGGACGGCGATCTCAAAAAGGAGGTATGGACGGGGGTGTCCCGGTCCCAGCGCTTCGGCGACCTGGAGACCGGGTGCCGGCAGACGCTGTTCGATACCTGGGCGGCAATGCAGTGGGACGACCGGCATCTCTACGTCGCTTTCTGGCTCGAGGACCGGGACGTCTGCTGCACCGGGGCGCGGCCGAGCCCGCTGGGATGGGAGGAGAACTGCGCCGAGATCCTCGTCGCCGGCGCCGCCGCCCACGGGCGGATCGCGGTGAATCCCGCGGGCAGGGTCTCCACCGCGTTCTTCATCTTCAAGGACGGCTACCAGCGGGGCGGCCGTTACGACGTGCCCGAGTTCGACCTGGCCGCACATCGGCCATCGGTCTTCGGCGGCGACGCGGGACCGAAACATCGGCGCGGCATGCGCTGGGGCTTCCTGCCGTGGCAGATTCCCGGCCTACAGGTGGGCGTCCGGGTGAACGGCGCGCTCGACGATCGCTCCTCCATCGACCGCGGCTGGACGGCCGAGATTGCGGTGCCCTGGGAGGCGCTGAAGTGGCTGGCGCCGGAGGGCGCAACGTCGCTCAACTGTGGTGACGCATGGCGCCTGGTGCTGCTGCGCCGGCAGGTCGTCGACCATCGCGCCGAGCGCCGGCAGGCCCTGTGGACCTGGCAGCCACTCTGGGGCGGCGACCTGTTCGCGCCCGAATCCTACATGGACTTCGTCCTGGCCTGAGGCCCGGCGGACGTGGCGGTGCGGGGTCGCCACGAGGGCGCGAGTAACGTATCGTTTGACGGCCGGGAGATGCGGACCTACTGGCCCTGCCTCGAACCCATCTCGACTACAGGAGCAGCATTCGATGAAAGTTACTTCGGTCACGCCCATGATCCTCGCCTCCGAAGCGCCACGTCCCGGCTACTGCATCGTCAGGATCGACACCGACGCCGGCATCTACGGGCTCGGGGAGAGCGGCAACTGGATGTGGGGCGAGTCGGTAGCGACGGCGGTCAACCACCTGTCCGATCTGGTGGTGGGGCAGGATCCCTTCAGCACCGAGCGCCTGTGGCAGCAGATGTTCCGCGGCAACTTCTTCCCGGCCGACAAGGTCTACTGCAATGCGATAAGCGCCATCGACATCGCCCTGTGGGACATCAAGGGCAAGGCGGCGGGGATGCCGGTCTACAAGCTGCTCGGCGGCCCCGTGCGCGACAAGGTGGTCTGTTACCCTCACAACGAGGGAAAGACCTACGAGGCGTTGCTGGAGAGTTGCCAGAAGACGGTGGCTGAGGGTTGGAAGTTCGTCCGCTTCGGGATGCCGGAGTCCGGTGGCGAGCTCTACTCCGACTTTCCCTCCAAGGGGGGCGTGGCACTGCTGGAACCGCTCGACTCGATGCGGATCACCGAGGACCTGGTCGGCCGGCTGCGCCAGGCGCTGGGACCGGAAATCCAGATCCTGCTGGATGTGCACACGCGCCTGGACAGCGCCCACGTGATCCAGCTCTGCCGGGCGCTCGAGCCGTATCGACCCTTCTTCATCGAGGATCCGATCCGCTCGGAGAACCCGGGCAGCTACCGCAAGCTGGCCCGCCACATCAACCTCCCGATCGCCGCCGGCGAGCAGTGGCCCAGCAAGTGGGCCTTCCGCGAGGTCATCGAGGAGGAGCTGATCGACTACGCCCGCATCGACGTCTGCAACGTCGGTGGCCTTACCGAGGCGATGAAGGTGGCCCACTGGTGCGAGACCCACTACATCGACCTGGCGCCCCACAACCCGCTGGGACCGGTCTCGGCCGCCGCCTGCGTGGCCATGTGCATGGCCTCGACAAACGTCGGTGTGCAGGAGCTGCCGAAGGCGCCGGGCACCCTCGACGCCAGGCTGTTCCCGGCGCAGATCGACTTCGATGACGGCTATGCCATTGCCCCGGACCGCCCTGGCCTGGGGGTCGAGATCGACATGGAGGCGGCCGAGTCGGCGGCGACCCGACCGACCGGGTTCGCGCCGTTCCTGCAGCGCAGGGACGGCGCCTTCACCAACTGGTAGGCAGCTCACTCGCGCGACGCCCCGTTCTTTCCCAGTGCCGGCGGTTACCGCGAGTGGGCCTAAGAACGCTCGGGGAACAGCCTGGACCGGGTCGACGGGCTGGGCGGCTTCAGCCTCTCCGACCCGCACGCCTGGGCGGGAGGCGGCCTCAGGTTCGTCTGGACCCGGGACTTCACGATGCGGATCGAGGTGGCGCGCTCCAGAGAACAGAACTCGGCCATCGCGACGATGGACCGGCACTTCTAGATCTTCACGTTCTGCGGCCAGCGAAAATCGGCAGCGGCGTCGGACCTGAGGCGCCACGCCCCGATTTCGTGATCTGTGCGTACATTCGACCTCACACCGACGCACAGCAGGCAGAATTCCGTGAGTCCCGAGCAGATCCGCAACATCGCCATTATCGCCCACGTCGACCACGGCAAGACCACTCTGGTAGACGGTATGCTCAGGCAGACCAACGTCTTCCGCGCCAACCAGGAGGTCGCCGAGCGGGTGCTCGACTCCAATGATCTTGAACGGGAGCGGGGTATCACGATCACGGCCAAGAACACGGCGGTGGTGTTCGCGGACACCACCATCAACCTGGTCGACACTCCGGGGCATGCCGATTTCGGCAGCGAGGTGGAGCGCATCCTCAACATGGTGGACGGGGTGCTTCTGCTGGTGGACGCGGTCGAGGGACCGATGCCGCAGACCCGTTTCGTGCTGCGCCACGCGCTGCAGCGGGGACTGGGCGCGATCGTGGTGGTGAACAAGGTCGATCGGCCGGCGGCGCGGCCCCACTGGGTGGTGGACCGGGCCCTCGACCTGTTCATCGAGCTGGGGGCCAGCGACGAGCAGGCCGACTTTCCGGTGCTTTTCACCCGGGCGCTCGAGGGACGAGCCGGACTGGATCCGGAGGCACTGGCCGATGACCTGGGCCCTCTCTTCGAAACCATCGTCGCGAGCGTGCCGCCGCCAACGGTCGATCTCGACGGTCCGCCCCAGCTGCTGGTCACGACGCTGCAGTACAGCAGCTACGTCGGCAAGATCGCGGTTGGCAAGCTCACCAGCGGCCGGCTGTCACCGGGCCAGACGGTGGCCCACGTGACCGCCGGCGGCGACACCACGACTGCCCGCGTCGGCGAGGTCTTCACCTTCCGCAATCTCAAGCGCGAGGCGCAGCCTGGCGTCGAGGCGGGCAATATCGTTGCTGTATCGGGCATCGCCGACGTCGGCATCGGCGACACCATAACCGATGTCGACGAGCCGCGGCCGCTACCGCCGATCGAGGTAGAGCAGCCGACGGTGCGGATGACCTTCGGCGTGAACACCAGTCCGTTCTCCGGCCGGGAGGGCCGGTATGTCACCGGCCGCCAGATCCGCGAGCGGTTGCTGCGCGAGCTGGAGCAGAACGTAGCCCTGAGGGTCGAGGACACGTCCGGTACCGGCGAGTGGACCGTCTCGGGCCGCGGCGAGCTGCACCTGGCCATCCTGATCGAGACGATGCGGCGCGAGGGCTACGAGTTCGCGGTGAGCCAGCCTGAGGTGATCTACCGCGATACCCCCCGGGGCCGCGAGGAGCCGTTCGAGGAGGTCTACGTCGAGGTGCCGGCCGACCACCAGGGCACAGTCAGCGAGATGCTGGGCCGACGTCGCGGCCGCCTCGCCGACGTGCAACACACCGAGTCGGGGGTTGTGCACAACACCTGGATCGTGCCGACCCGGGGCATGCTCGGTTTCCGCCAGCCCTTCCTGACTGCGACGCGGGGCGAAGGTATCTACCATTCGCTGTTCCACGAGTACGGTCCGGCGGCCGGGGCTATCGACACGGCCGCGTTCGGGTCGCTGGTCTCAGGGTTCACCGGTCCGGCTACCGCCTACGCGCTGACTAACCTTAAGCAGCGGGGCACGTTCTTCCTGCCACCGGGCACCGAGGTCTACGACGGCCAGGTCATCGGCGAGCATATCCGCGAGGGCGATCTGACGGTGAACCCGATACGTCGGAAGCCTGGTACCGGGCATCGAGTCAAGCAGACGCAGGATGCCGAGCAGCTGCCGCCGCACCGGCGCCTGTCGCTGGACGACGCCATCGAGTATCTGTCGGCGGACGAGTTACTCGAGGTGACGCCGGAGTCGTTGCGAATCCGCAAGAAGGAGCTGAACCAGCTGCTGCGCGAGCGCGCAGTGAAACGGGCAAACGCCGCCTGATCGATCTCTTCTGCACTCCGTCCGGCGACAGCAGCCGTACGGCAGCGCCACCCTACCTGCCCATCACCTTCTCGATGGCGGCGCGCAGTAGCTCTTCCGATTTCCCCGACACGAACGCGTCGATCGGCTCGTAGCCGCCCTCAGCGAACGACTGCGCCAACGTGATGTACCCGGTTCCCAGGTCGCCGTAGCCGGCCACAGCGACGAAGAGATCGGGCCGATGCTGCTGCGCGTGGAGCTGGTACTCGATGAAGGTTTCCCCGGGCAGGTGGAGCAGCGCCACGCGGCTGTTGAGATGGAGACAGGTGACCGGGATCGGCAGGTCGCGTCGGCGCAGGTAGGTGAGCATAATGGCCGGCTTGCTGTGCGCCTTTTTCGATCCCGACGAGTGGGCGATGGTGGCCAGCAGCGCGGTCTCGTCCAGGTCCTCGCGAGGTGGCAGGCGCACCGGCTCGACGCGCCAATCCAACGCGTTGAGCGGTTGGCGTTCGAACTGCCGCTCGGAGGCTATCATGGCGGCGTGGATGCGGTCGGCGAACAGCTCGCGGTTGTCGGCGATCCCATCATTGTACTTGCCGGCAGTGACGTTGCCGCCGCAGCCGGTGAAATAGATATGGGGCACGCCGTCCTCCTCGCGCGTCCGGCGCTCGCGCGCGAGACCGACGAACTCCGGCGTGACCACGCCCGTGCCGTCGCGACTGGTGGGGTGCACGGCATAATAGTGAAGGACTGCGAGCGGCAGATCGCGGTTCCAGAAGCCGATTGACCTGAGCAGGGGATCTATGACGCCTTCGGGAGCGGCGCGCACCTCCGGGTCGCGGGTCTGCGTCCATCGCACCGCCGCCACCTTACCGTCGTCGCCCATCACCCGGCGATTCGAGGCGATGCGGTCGACGGCGGCTTCCCCGAAGCTCAGGTCGGTACACTGCTGCAGCCGCGCCATCGCAGCCTCGGCAGCCTCGGCAGCCCGGTTCCGGACGCGCTCGGACCAGTCGCCGGCCATGATCAGGTCGGGCTGGCCGTGGGCGTCGAGGATGTCCTGGGCGTCGCGATCCGGCCAGGGCGTGTCGTGGGCGTGGGTGCAGTGCACGGCGACGCGGTCCGCCCTGGTTCCCACCGCCGCGGCCAGGTCGCCGCGCCAGCGATCGTAGTCGCCGTTGCTGAGCTCGGCCCAGTCGAGGGCGCAGAGGACGACTGCCTCCTGATCCTCCGGCACCAGGATCAGACCCAGTGCCCAGAGCGGGGCCTCGACCGACGTGGCGGCCGGGTACCAGCCGGCGCAGAGCGGGTGGCCGAGTGGCGGGGTGATGTCGGAGCGGAAGGTCGTGGCGCGGATCATGGGGTCATGTCCCGGGTGGCAGCGTCAGAGGAGGTAAGATACCGTCGGGCGGGAGGTCTCGCCTCGTGCGGTACGAGCCCCGGTATCTATTGCCAGCGCCCGGCAGTTTGATTGATTACCGATGGAGAGGCTCGAATGTCGCCGATGACACCAGCAGATTCCATGCTCATCATAGACTGTCACGCTCACGTGACTGCGGCCGACGAGGAGCGTTATCCCGTCAAGGCCGAACCCCGGGTGATCCCGGACGGGAAAGGCGCGCTCGAGGATCTGCGCGAGGTCTCGACCGCCAGCGGTGTCACCGCCGTCAGGGCCGTTCACACGGTCTCGTCGTACGACTACGACAATCGCTACCTCTGCGACGTGACGCGAGCGAACCCGGACTGGGTGGCGGGCGTCTGCACTCTGGAGCCGGATGACCCGGCAAGTCCCGGCGAGCTGGACCGATGCGTTGGCGATTACGGGGTAAGGACCCTGCGGAGCACGCCGGGAGACGGACGCCGGACCTTCGACCACGACGGCGTGCGGACGCTTTGGCGCTGCTGCGCCGAGAACGGGACTAGCGTCGACATCTTCCTGATGCGGCCCGAGCACGTGGCGGGGGCGGAGAAGCTGTTGCGCGAGTTCCCGGAGATCACCGTCGGGTTCTGCCACTGCATGGATCTGAAGCCGGGGCCGGAGTACAACCAGGTTCTCGGCGAGGTGCTGCGGTTGTCGCGCTACCCCAACCTGATCGCCAAGGTCGACTTCATCAGCACCGGCAGCGCCAACGGCTTTCCGGGCGCAGACCTGCACGCAGCGGCGCTGAAGATCATCGACACCTACGGTCCGGAGCGCTGCGTCTGGGGTAGCAACTTCCCGAACAGCCTGTGGACCCCTGGATTCACCTACGTGGAGCACCTGCGCATCTTCTCGGAGCTGCTGCCGCTCAGCGAGGCAGCGCGCCGCCAGGTGTTGGGAGAGACCGCCCGCCGCCTCTGGTTTCCTGAGTTGTGAGGATTTTGTGATCGCGAGTGAGCAGTCGGCCCCGTTACCTTCGAGAAGGTGCCTGGTTCTGGTATAAGCTGCAGATTTCCGGGTGGCCCGGAGCGCCTGAAAAGAGACCATCCAAGCGGCGTTGGTCTCCGGATGGGGCGGCGGGACGGGTCGACCGGGCCCTGGCGAAAAACCGGAGAGGATGTCGGATGAATCCAGTCATCAACGTAATCGAGGAGTACGAGCTCACCGAGCTGCCCAGCAGCTTTGGGAGTGCGTCACTGGCGGCGGCCGGTTCGGGCATCGCGATGGCTTGGCAGGGGTCCGTCGGCGGGGTGCCGGACTCGATCTGGCATGCCACCTTCAGCGCCCGCAAGGGGTGGTCGGAGTCGCGCCAGGTCGCCACGGCTGCAGACGGCAAGCAGTGTTGGGATCCGGCGGTTCACGCGACTGCTACCGGCGGCCAGTACATTTTCTACGCCGTTGGCGCCGCTGGCGAGGGGCGCCCCGCCGCCGGCCTGCAGGGCATGGTGGCAAGCGGCAAGCGTCCCGGCGCGCCCCGACCGCTGCCGGAGGGTGTCCTCGGACCTCAGCGCTCGGGCCAGGGCGTCAAGCGACGCCACGAGGTCCTCTTCGTCACCCACGACCAGCCCATCCGCATCGACGCAGTTACGCCCACTTACCGCAAGTGGGCGACGGTGGCGACGATCGAAGGTGCCCGCTTCGACCCGATCGAGCCGTCGCTGTGTAGCTGCGGGGACGGGTTCGTGCTGCTGTGCCGCAGCGGCTGCGGCAACCTGGTCGAGATCTGGTCGCACGACCAGGGCGAAACCTGGGATCCGCCGCGGCGTTCCCGCCTGCCCAACCCGGGCAGCAAGGTTGAGGCGATCACTCTGAAGGATGAGCGCATCCTGCTGGTCTACAATCACAGCACCGAAGGTCGGCGGCCGCTCAACGTGGCGTTGTATCAGCACGAGACTTGGATCCAGGGACCGGTGCTAGCCCAGGGAGAGGGGCAGTTCAGCTTTCCCGCCGCTGCCCAGAGCGCCGATGGCCTGGTGCACGTGGTCTTCGCCGACGGCAGCCGCGACCGGGCCAGACACCTGGTGATGCAGCTTACCTGAGCATCGACTACAGAGTCACCTTCACGGTAACGCTGAAGACGCGATCCGCTTCCCCGTATCGGACCGGGAGAAGACGATGCCAGACGCAACGCGGGTATGGCCTGTAGGGACACGCAGACAGCTGCTGTTCGACCGTCGCTTCGTGGAGTCGTCGTCGGGCCTGCAGTTCACGCTTAATCCCCCCCTCGGGCGTAGACCCGTCAATCTGCCGCGTCCCAGCGGTCTGCACCACGTCTCCCAGCTGACCGTCCTCGATGTCGACGGTCGTTGCTGGATGTACTACCACATGAGACCGGCGACGCCACCGTCCGGTATTTCGGAAAAGATGTGCTGCCTGGCCTACTCTGACGACGGCATCGACTGGGAACCGGCGCCCGTGGACCGGTTCGTGGTAGCGGGATCGGCGCGAAACAACGTGGTCATGCCCGGTGTGGTCAGCACGCCCTTCCTCGACCCCAAGGAGACGGCCGGCTGCAGATTCTGGTCTGCCGGATCGATGTGCGAGCGCACCGAGCAGCCGATCTGGGACGAGGCCCGGGGCACCTACTTCGGCGGATACGACGCCGAGGACGGCCGGAGAGTCCACTTCATCTACCAATATTACACCAAGGGACCAGGCACCCACCACGCCAATGATCTGGACGTGCACATCTGGCAGGCCAAGCAGCGGCTGGACGGTTTCGTCTCGGTAGATGCGGGGTCGGACGACGGGTGGCTCGTGACGCCGCCGATCGCTTTTGAGGGGAGCCGCCTGCAGTTGAACATTGACTGCGGCGCCATGGGCGAAGCGTGGGTCGAGCTCCAGGACGAAGCCGGCAAGCCTTTACCTGGGTACGCGTTCGAGGACGCCGTCTCGGTTGACCGCAACGGCGTCGCGCAGGAGGTTTGGTGGCAGACAGGCCCGGACGTCGGCTCGTTGAGCGGTCGGCCGGTGCGGTTGAAGCTCAGGATGCGCTCGGCGAAGCTCTACGCGTTCCAGTTCGTGAAAGCCGGCTGAAGCGCGCGCTCCGGTGCTGATCAGTCCTTTCTCTCAGCCGCCGCAATCCGATTCAGCCGACGCTTCAGGGTCTTGATCTCTGGTTTCAGCCGAACTGGGTCCCAACCGTCCGCGCCCGCATCCTGCTCCAGCTCTGCCAGTACGGTCCGGTGGTCGCGGCTGTGACACAAGTCGTTCCATTCGTGCGGATCTGCTTCCAGATCGAACAGAGTGGGCGGGAACCCTGGCGCGAAACAGGCCTTGTAATTCCCTTTGCGTACCATGCGCATGAGTGCCCTCGTGCCCTGGCAGGCATAGTCGGACAGCACCGCACGGTCCGCCCAAGTCTGGCCGGGATCATCCAGCAGCGGCACGAGCGAGCGGCCGGGCATAGGCTCGCACCATTCCTGCCCGATTACGTCGAGCACCGTCGGCAGCCAGTCCACCTGCGAAACGGGAGCAGCGCAGTGCGCGCCGGCGTTGCGCTCCCCGGGCCGTGCCACGATGAGCGGCACACGCACGCTTTCCTCCCAGAACGTGCCCTTTGACCAGAACCCGTGCTCGCCCAGGCTCTCCCCGTGGTCTGACAGGTAGACCACCCAGGTGTTCCGGGCCAGCCCGAGCCGCTGCAGCTCGGAGGTGAGCCGGCCGACCATCTCATCCACGCGGGTGACCATGGCGTAGTAGCACCGGCGGGCCATGCGCACGTCCTCGTCGGCGGCCCCGTCCGAGGTGAGCCCGAGCCGTCTGCGATTGCCCGCCATCTGTTCGGGCACGTGCTCCTCGAAGCTTCCGCCGTCCGGAGGCGTACGCGGCATCGGAATGTCCAACCCTTCATAGAGGTCGTAATGCCCGCGGCTGATGGCGAAAGGGAAATGGGGTAGAATGAAACCCACCATCAGGGTCCAGGGGTGGTCCGAAGGGCTTCCGGCGAAACGCCGGAGCTCCTGCAGCGAGGCCTCCAGCACGCCATCGTCATAGATCTCGGCCCGGGTTCTTTCGTCCGTGGGCCCGGCATCGGCAATGGGCTGGAGCATCTTGTGCTCGCGGCTTAGCGGTTGCTCCCATTCGCCTTCGGTGAAAGGTGTCTTCTCTGCTGTTACTCCGGGGCACACCCGGCGCTCGAAACCGTGCATCTGGTCCGGCCCGATGAAATGCATGCGTCCGCTGATAGTTGTTCGGTACCCCGCTGCACGCAGCGCGTGCGCCCACGTGGGCAGTCCTGAACTCAGCGGGCTGCCCAGGTCCCACACGCCGTGCTGTGGTGTCAGCAGGCCCGTCATGAAGCTCGCGCGCGCGGGCGTGCACATGGGGTAGGCGCAGTATGCCGAAGTGAAGCTGACGCCCGACGCGGCCAGCGCGTCCAGCGCGGGTGTCTTTACGACAGGATGCCTCAGAGCGCCGATTGCCTCCGGCGAGTGTTGATCGGACATGATGACCAGGAAGTTGGTCTTCTCCGTCACAGTTTCAGACCTCCCCTATCGTGTTGTGCAGGCTCCACGCCCTGAGTGCCCTCGTTCTCGCGGAGCCCATCGAACCGCTAAACCCAGCGCCCGGCCAGCTCCGACAATGCCACCAGCGCCCGGTCGATGTTATCGTTCGAACAGTGGAAACCGGTGAACGACCCCTCGCCGTCGGGTCTTTCCCGGTGGCCGGCCGCAGCGTTTAGGTAGAATAAAGTGGGTTATCGCTACTTTGGTCCAGCGAGTCGGGTGATATCGCTTCTGGGTGTAGGCAGTCGGGCCTGCCGCATTGGTCGCGTGGGCTGGTTAGAGCCGGAGGTTTGCGAAATGGCGTTGCCTGGAACGGGGAACTTCTACTCCGCCAGGCGGAGATTCTGATTTCTGAGGGCAAGACAATCGGTGAAGCGGCCCGTCATCTCGGTATCAGCGAACAGCCCTACTACCGTTGGCGCCGTTCATACGGCGGCATGGAAGTGGATCACGCCCGGTGCCTGAAAGAGCTCAATTTGGAAAACCAACGGTTGAAGAGGCTGGTCGCCGACCAGTCTCTGGACGGCTCGATCCTGAAGGAAACCGCTCGGGGAACCTTCTGAGCCGGACGCGTCGACGTCAGGCGGTCGAGCACGTCTGCTAGGTGCTGACCGTTTCCGAGCGTCGGGCCTGCCGTGTCCTGGGACAGGTCAAACGCACCCAGCGATACACACCCAGGGTGGCAGACGAGGAGGCGGTTCTGACCGCTAAAATTATCTCTCTGGCCAGCGCATACGGCCGCTATGGCTACGGCAGGATCATGGCCCTGCTCAGCGCTGAGGGCTGGCGCGTGGAGCGGATCTGGCGACGGGAGGGGCTGAAGGTGCCCGCCAGACATCCAAAGTGCGGTCGACTGTGGCTCAACGACGGGACTTGTATCAGGCTGCGGCTTGAGCACCGCAACCACGTTTGGGTCTATGATTTCGTGTTCGCCCGAACGTGTCAGGGGCGGCTTCTGAAGTTACTGAATGTCGTCGATGAGTTCACGCGTCAGTGTCTGGCGATCGAGATGGCTCGCAAGTAAAGCGCAAGCGCCGTTTTACGGACATTGGCCGGGCTGATGTTAAACCACGCTATCCCGAAACACATCCGCTCGGACAACGGACCTGAATTCGTGGCCCAAGCCGTGCGGTACTGGCTCTCGAAGATCAATGTCGGAACGCTATTTATCGAACCGGGCAGTCCTTGGGAGGACGGCTACATCGAAAGCTTCAACGGCAAGCTCAGAGATGAACTCCTCAGCAGGGATACTTTTACGACGTTGGAGGAGGCAAAGGTGTTGACGGAGGGCTGGCGCCGGGAATACAATCAGGTCCGGCCACATAGTACGCTCGGCGATAAACCACCGGGGCCCGAAGCGGCGGACCGTTAGCAGCAACCACACCTTAACTCTGGATGTGGCCCCATAGATGGGGGCAGGTCAGCTAGGCTTAAATTTTTATTTGATGATAGAAAGGGACAGTACAATGAGTATCCTAAAACTCATAGTAACATCCATCATATTTATAGCGGCCCTGTGCGTTAGCCTTGCGGCAGACGTGCAC
Organism: uncultured Gemmatimonadaceae bacterium; assembly: GCA_964456165.1. Lineage (GTDB taxonomy): Bacteria > Latescibacterota > UBA2968 > UBA8231 > UBA8231 > CAYWBJ01. The sequence continues at coordinate 39,988 of CAYWBJ010000273.1, forward strand.
GCGCCCAGACCATTTAAAAGGATCCTGGAAGATGCCACAAAAAAAGAGTGGACCCCGAGCTCGATCAACGCGGTTGAGAACAGGGCCCATGTGGTATTTATCGACAACACTGGATCCTACTGTTTGAGAGTTGGCGCTGATATTAGCGGTGCGCTTCTCGCAGGAGACGTGGCCGAACTGAAAGATGGGACCGGCACCTACTCTGACGCGCTGCGTTCAATGTTTCAGATTCTGGATCTGAACACGGCCAGCCTTGCCATAGATGATCTGTTCGGGACCTATACGATTCACCCCGAACTTGCTTCCTACTATGCCGTAGACGTGGACGGTGATGCCCTAACCGTACGCGATAAGTCGTCTTTCTATCACACAGAACAGACAACATCGGCCTATCTGGTGTTTACCGTTGGAGGAACCACCGGCGCGGCGACACTTCAGGCCTCATCCAGGTATGTGTATAGCTCAAGCAGTTCATCCTATGAACCTGATGATAGCTGGAGCCAGAGCCAGTGGGTGAAGCTAAACTCCGACCAGACCATTGTGCTGACAGGCACAGAGTCTGAGGCTACCGAATGGAAACTAGCTAATGCAAGAGATTTGATCGATATCGGTGTTGACACGGAAAGTGATTTTAATCCCGCGGCGACCTCCTGGCAGCCAAATTCTTTCGCGGCTTATCCGACAGATGCCAAAACCGGAGAGCTTAATGTTTGGGATTATGATGATAGCGGATTAAAAACAGACCAGTTTTACAATAGCATTGATGACGACTATCAGAACCAGCTCGGACACTCTGAGAGTGCCAGTGCAGCGGCCTCTGCCGTTTTAGATATTATTGAGCAGAGCCTTGCAGACCTAGACCAGTCCATGCGCTACAGCAGAGAGACCTACATCACATTTAGAGAAGGACTTCTGGACAATAATTTTGGCAGCATAGACCTATATAATTCGGTTTTAGGAGAGCGGACGGTCGAACACGTTTACTTTACCAGCTCCTATGATGATGCCGGGGCCTATCACCCGTTTATGGTGATCGCTACCCATAACGCTCCATCGGGGCCGCAGTTCTTGATCGATGTGTCCAGGCCTCCTGGAGATAACTGCTGCGAGGGCGGATACGCGGAGCAGAACGTGACCCGCAATGCGGTACTCGAGCAGAAACTGATTAAGATCCCGATCAAAGACTACGGGCTTGTTACCAGCGTCACTGATAATGATTTGACCGAGTATGGCAGTCTTGCGATCGATGAGAATATTGAGGAGTCAGAGTGGGACGTTGACAACCACACCAGCACCTCATCCACTGGGGTGGCGATTGACGGTGTGATCATCTATCCTGCGTCAAACAATGTGCTGATCTATGCGACCCTTGCTGCCGAAATAACCTCTACGGGGATACACGTTGGCAGGGGCATGGGATTTCACTATCACTCCGATGGCCACGGGTTCAACTCTAACGGAGTTAATCTGTATAATGGCAATGACTACGAGGGCCACAGCCATCCCCCGATCATTGGCTTCGTGTTTGACGGGATCGCACTCTTCGGAAAATACGAGGACGGGTCTGATGGCATAGATGGTGCCACTGAGAATCTAGACGAGTACGGCGGACATGACCATGATGACTACGGCTACCACTACCACGCCTTCTCTGCCACGGCCGAGCAGCAAAGCGGGTCGGACACGTATACGTTTCAGCAAAATTTTCTTCAGCGTGGTGCTTTTAAAGGCCAAATCAATGACATTCCCGGGTTTTTAAATGTGAACACAAACCAGTTCAAGGACGATGATGTCAAGCGTTACGTAGGCGGGACAGGTACCTCACAGCTGGATACGGTAGCCACCGACGCTATCACTAGCGTGACTGAACTGGTTTCCAATGTGTTGCCGCAGTCGGCCGAATTGGGGAATGCTTATCCCAACCCATTCAATCCCAAGACCACGATTAACTTTTCCCTGCCCTGGGAGGCGCTGATCAAAGTCACGGTATACAACGATCAGGGTCAGTTAGTGCGTACCCTGGTTAATCAGAACATAGGCCCTGGTGAATTCGCCGTGAGCTGGGATGGCACCAAAGACAATGGTGACCAGGTATCCTCCGGTATGTATCTCTACAAGATGGAAGGTCCCAATCTAAAGATGAAGAAGAAGGTTACCTTCCTCAAATAAGCGACCTGAAAGGTGCCGCCGGTGCTATCACCGACGGCACCTTTTTTATCACCAACGCGAGGTGTCTCAAGGGTGAGGGTGAGTAGGAAGAATCAAGAGGAGGATCGTTACTTCGATCCAGAGCGCTTGGCGACATCGTTTCCGCGTGGGGGAAACTCGGACGGCGGCGCCGAAGGCGTATGGGCTGACCCGAACTGTAGGTTGTGGGGAAAGGGGCGGCCATGTTTCACATCTGACCCCATAGAATCCTGGTAAGAAGAAGCGGCGCCAGCACCGCTCATCGTAGCCATGTCCGAACTCTGGATGTGGACACATAGCTGGGGGCAGATCAGAGCCCGCTCGAACTCCGGGTCCATGAGTTCGAACGGGCTCCTGACTTACTCCGGTGACAGGTAGCTGGGAAAAGCGGTGTAACCGTCGCGTTTGTACTCGGTTAGATGTTCGTCCAGTGTCATTGAGAAACAACCATCTCCTTAAGTCAACGCTGTGCCAGCTTCGTCAAAGCCGCCAATATCTGAATGCGCGCATCGTCCGCCAGCGTTCGGTCTAGGTCGTTCAGCCAGTGCATGCCGCCCAATGGCTTGTCGTCATCGAGCCCATCCCGGTGCCCGGCCGCTTCGCAGACGCTGGCCGGCAGATCATCCAGCAATCGACGCGCTTCCTCCAATTCCGGACCGGTAATCCCCTGAGCAGAGGCTTCCTGGATCGCCCGGTCCAACATCACGAAGTACTCGTAGTCCTGGATCCCTTCGCGGGCGGCCTCGAGGTGCTTGCCCGCCGTTATCGATTTCCTGTCGATGAACAGGGGCGCGTAGGAACTCTTGTGAGCCAGATACTCGTTCCACGATGAGGCGCCGCCTGTGTCGCTGAACGACCACATGTAGATGGCCTCCGCCCCGTAACGCCAGCTCGACCAGGCCATGAGCCTGCCGGAGTACGGATCGAAAAC
>CAYWBJ010000274.1:0-1680 GCA_964456165.1 uncultured Gemmatimonadaceae bacterium
GCGCCGCCATCGATTCCGCAGAGCCAGCGGGTGGAGGAAATCTTGGCACCGCAGATTCCAACCTCGGTACTTGGCCGCACCGGCCTGGAAGTGACTCGTCTAGGTTTCGGCACCGCCTTGCGCAGCGGCGGCAGTACCAACATGGACCTCGTGCTCAACGCGGTACTGGACGCGGGGATCAACTTCATCGATACCGCCAACGACTACGGTCTGGGCTGGTCACGCCCCGCTGAGGAGGAGATCGGCCGGCACATCTCGGGCCGGCGCTCCAAGTTCTATCTGGCCACCAAGTGCGGCTGCCCTCCCGGTGGCGGCGACCATATCTGGACCCGGGAGAACTGCTTCCGGGGCCTGCACGAGAGTCTGGCTCGCCTCCGGACCGACTACGTCGACTTGATGCAGTGCCACAATCCCTCCGTCGAGGACTGCGAAGCCGGCGACCTGGTAAGGGTGCTGGAAGACATGCGCGCCGCAGGCAAGGTGCGCTGGAGCGGCGTCTCGACCACCCTCCCGCACCTGCCGACCTTTCTCGAGTGGGGCTCGTTCGACGTCTTTCAGATCCCCTACTCCGCCCTGGAGCGGGAGCACGAGGAGTGGATCGCGCGGGCCAGCGCGGCGGGAACCGGCATCGTCATCCGCGGCGGCGTGGCCCAGGGAGAGCCGGATGCCGCGAACCCTGCCGACAAGCGAGTGGACAAGTGGAAGGTGTTCGAGGCGGCTGGTCTGGACGAGCTGATAGAGGGGGAGAGCCGCACGGCATTCCTGCTGCGGTACACCCTGTCCCATCCGCACGCTGACACCAACATCGTGGGTACGACCCGCGTCGATCACCTCGAAGAGAACATCAAAGCCATCACCAAGGGCCCGCTGGCTGCGGACATCTATGCGGAGGCAAAGCGGCGCCTCGATGCCGCAGGAGAGACGTCCGCAGCCATACGCTGATGCGGAAGAAATCCACTCATGACCTTGGAAGAACAAAAGCTCCATTTCGACACCTTCGGCTTTCTCGTCAAACAGGGCTTGTTCAGCACCGCGGAAGTGGCGCGCTTTTCAGCCTGGTTCAACGAGGGCTTCGCCCGCTACCACGGCCCCCTGGACAGTGCTCTCCAGATCGTTCAACCGGGGCTGCAACTGCATCCAGGTTTGTGCCAATACTTCTTCGACGATGCCCGTATCCTGGATACGCTGGACAACCTGATGGGCGAAGATTACCTGCTGATGGCCGCCGACGCCCAGCGCCGCGCCGGCAGCACGTATTGGCATCAAGACACAAGCATCCCCATGGAAGAGGACAAAGTCGGCGACTATTTGATGATGAAGATCCAGCTCTATCTCGACGACCTCACATCCGGAGAGGGCAGTCTGTGGGTACTTCCCGGCAGCCACCGCAAGGGATACCACTATGCCATGCGCGAGCTGCTCGTGCAGTGCGACAAAAAGGACGAAGGGGCGTTGACGCCGGCCGGCGTTGCGCCGATGGATCTTCCGGGCGCCATTCCGGTAAAGACGAAGCCCGGCGACATCGTCTTCTTCAATCAGAAACTCGCCCACTCCTCGTGGGGCGGCTCATCGGGTCGGCGCTTCCTCGGGGTGACAATGGGAGAAAAGCCGACAGAGGAATACCACTTGGAGTGGATCATGCAACACGCGAACAGGTGGAAGGAGGTTTGCATGAACGAT
>CAYWBJ010000275.1:0-4741 GCA_964456165.1 uncultured Gemmatimonadaceae bacterium
CGCTGCGCCGGCCCCAGACGAAGTCGAATAGGACCCGAGCTCAACTCATGCACACGCAGCAAGCGATCGAGCAGTACAACCGCGACGGCTACGTCGTACTCGAGAATGTCGTAGCTCCTGACGACCTGGCAGCCGTGCAGGAGAGTTACGAGGAGACGATCGAAGCGGCGATGGACCTGGGACGCGCCGAGCGCGATCCCGCAAGCGGCTTCCTCAGCACGCACCGGTTCCAGGATCCGCACCATCCCGTCATCGCACGTTATTCCGTCATGGAGGCGCTGGCCGCGCCGGCCATCATGGATTTCGTCCACGCCTTCTGCGGCGACGAAGCCGCCATGCACGGCATCGCGGCTTTTGCCATGAACCCGGAGTACGACTACCGGGGTGGCTGGCATCGGGATTCCTACTTCGCCTGGGGCAAGGACTCGACCTACGAGCGGAAAATAAGGAAATGGAAAACCTATCCGGCTACCCAGATCCTGGTGGCCATCGAGGACGATGCAAGCTTCTGGTTCGTCCCCGGCTCTCACAACCGCGTCAACACCGAGGAGGAGGAAGCGCGTTTCGGGGAAGGGCCTACCGCCAGCGACGAGATGTTCACCGGTGCGATTCAGATGCAGGTTCGCGCCGGCAGCGCCGTGCCCTTCGACGCGCGCGGCATCCATCGCGGCTGCAAGCCGCCCGGTGTCAGGCGCCGATCGCTCTTCATCGTGTACGGCACCGCCGAGTCGACTGCAGATGCGGTTGTCAGCGCCTGGGCACGGCAGCCGGAGTACGCCGATCCCGGGTACCTGGCCGCGCTGCCACAGCCGTTTCGCGAGCCCATCGAGAGGACGATCGAGATCCTCAAGGGTTGAAGATTTGGGCCGGCCCTGTGGGAAAATATGCAGCCGGCCGACCAGTTGAAACTCCTCCCGCCAGCTAGAACTCTTGCCATGGAAAGAGACCCGGGCAAACAGCTCTTCATCGACGACTACTTCATCGAGTCCATGGTCGGCGTCCGTCGGGTGCTCAATCAGCCCGACAAGCTGACCGTCGACGGCCCCCTCGACATCCCCATGGACGGTCCCTGGGAGGCCGACGCCGTCAGCTTCGCTGACGTGACCTACGACGAATCCCGGGGCGCCTTTCGCCTCTACTACCGATCCTGGGTCAGCGGTCGGGAGCTGCTGTGCGCCCTCGACTCCGAAGATGGCATCCGGTGGGAGCGGCCGCGGCTGGGGCTGGTGGAATGGGATGGCTCCAGGGACAACAACATCACCAACTGTCCACCCGGCGGCCTGGCCATCCTCTGCGATCCCCACGAGCGGGATGCGTCCTTTTGCTGGAAGCGCATCGACAACAAGCCCACCGGGATGGGCCCTGACGGCGAGCCGGTCTGGCAGGCCTACCATTCCGCGGACGGCTACGATTGGCGCCAGTATCCGCCCGGCCCTCACAGCGCCCAGCCGATGCTCTTCAACTTCGGCGCGCCGGACTCGGGCTACGGCGGGGTCGTCGATCCCGACGCGCCGTACGTCTATTACACGCAGCGGGGCTCGGATCGCCGCACACGCGTGCTGGGCCGCCGTGACAGTCGCGACTTCCTCACCTGGTCGGGCCTGCGCACCGTCATCGACCAGGACCTCGACGACGAGACCGGCACCGAGTTCTACGCGGCCGGCTTCGACCTGGCCAACCGCACCGACGGCGGCCTGCACCTACTCATGCTCCAGACCTTCCACACCGACCTGGCCGAACCCTATGCCATCGACGCGCCCGGGCGCTACTGGGGCGCCGAGTCCGGGTCTCCGGCATTGCCGGCGCGGGTCGATGGCTTCGTCGATAGCCAGCTGGCTGTCAGTCGCGACACCATATCCTGGAAGCGCTTCCGCCAGCCCTTCATTCCCCGGGGCGGGCCCGGTGCCTGGGACTGGGGCATGCTCTACGCCGGCCAGCCTATCTATCACGACAACCAGCTCTGGCTCTTCTACAACGGCTGCAATCTCACCCACAACGGCCGCAGTGCACGGACCGGACAGCCGTACGCCGATCCCAAAGTGGACGGCAAGGGGCTTGCCATGCTCCGCCCGGACGGCTTTGTCGGCATCGAAGCCGATTCCTACGCAGCGGGTCAGCTCACCACGCACCGCTTTCGCCAGGAGTCCGGAGGCAGCCTGCAGGTCAATGTCGATGCCGCCGCCGGCGAGCTGCGTTACGAGTTGCTGGAGGACACCGGAGAGCCCATTCCCGGGTACGCCGTCGCGGACTGCGATCCTATCCGGGAGGACACCCTGGAGAGGCCCCTCTCCTGGCGGGGACAACCCGGTTGGCCCACCTTGGACCGGAAGCGCCAGAGCCGTTTCCCGGATCTGTCCTCCAGGGAATTCTACATCAAGCTGCGCTTCCACCTGGCGCCCGGAACCAGGCTCTATTCAGTCACCCTCGACCCTCCCGAGGTGACCGTGTGGGCCGGCATGCCAGGGCGGGTGGACTGAGGGGATCCGCGCAGAAGGCCCACCCCCCAAGTCGCCAGCGTAAGTCGGCGTCAGTTCTCTGCCAGGATGGCGCCCTCGATGCCGCGGTGGTCGTCGGGATAGTGATGCCAGTAGACGACCAGGACGCGCCCATCGTCGAGCTCCACCGACCAGGGATAGCCGCAATCGTAGCTGCACGAGTCGCCCTGCACGACGACATCCGGGCCGTTTTCCAGGTCCGGTGTCGTCTCCCGGATCGGCCCGGTCCCCAGCTCAGTCCCCTCCGGATCCAGAACGCGGGCGAGACACCCCGACTGACCCTCCCAGCGAGTGCCGACAGTAAGAAAGATGCGCCCGTCCCGCAGACCCAGCATGTGGGCAGGATAACCGTGCACTGAACGCTGCCACGGTGTCCAGGTCTCGCCGTCGTCGTCCGAGCTGACCAGGGCCTGGAAGCGGCTGTTGTACAGGCGGTCCCGCAACGGCAGGATCTCGTCCTGCGGCTGGTTGGAGTGACAACGGAAGAGCACCAGGAGGCGGCCCGAGGGGGTGCGATGTATGGCCGGCTCGCTGAAGTGGGCGACCGGGTCTTCGGCGATCCTTCCTCCGTATTCCCAGCTCTCACCCCTGTCGCGCGACACCAGCAGCATGCCGAAGTACTTGTGCTCGCTCTCGGGGCGGTCGGTCGCCTTGCCGGGCATGAGCAGCCGTCCGTCCGGAAGCTCGATCAGGCCGCTCCTGCAAACACCAGAGTGGTCGGCCAGGTGACCGTAGTTGGCGTCCGGCACGGACGGGAAGAGCACGGGTGCCGTCCAGGTGAGACCGTCGTCGCGGGAGCGAACCCAGAAGGGTTTGCCGGGACGCGAAACCCACTCGGCCCCGTGCATCTCGGACCCCTCGGCCGGTACCAGTTCCCTGGATGAGCAGTGGATATAGATGCTGCCGTCGGAGAGCGTGTGGGCACCGCGGTCCATGATTCCCCCCAGCGGATTCACCGCGATCAGCGTCGCCTCGCTCCATGTCCTCCCCTCGTCTCGCGAGCGGCAGGCCTGCAGGTTGAAGAGCGGATTGGCGTGATGGGGATAGCCCAGGTGCGGGGCGCGCTGGAAGAACATCAGCAGATCTCCCGAGGGTGTGCGCACCACGTTCGGGCACAGGGCATACATGCCTTCCTGGCGGTAGATCGTCATGCGTTCGACAACTTCCCAGCTCATGTTGCCGCCACCTGGATAGTCACGCGCCAGCCGCCAGCTTGCTGCCGCGATCACAGCCCCGGTCACCGGTCAGGGCTGGGGCAATGCCCGCAGGTGCTCCGGAATTACTATTCGGTAGAGCGGACTCGTTGTTCATCTCAATCTCCGATGCCTGCTGCTCTCTTGGCCAACAGCCCGTGCTCGTATCCATTCGTCGTCGCGGGCCACACCGTGCACCTCGGCGGACTCGATGCTGCCCTCGAAGCGGGCGCTTGCGATGTGACCGATGGCGAGGTCGACGGCGGCATCATGCACTTCGCCGCGAGCCTCCCGGGTGGCCACCCGCTCGCCGTCGACGAACAACGCCAGGCTCGCGCCGTCGTAGAGGCCGACCAGGTAATGGCGGCCCGGAGGCAGGGCCTGGTGGGAGCTGACGCTGCGGGCACCGGCAGGCGTGTTGATGAGGAAGGTCGGACCCGGCAGGGCGGCGCACAGCCCCCCGTTGTGCCCGTAATCCGAGAACCGCAGGCTGAAGGCGGCCTCGGTGCCGACCGTGTCGTAACGCAGGATGCGGCCGTGCATCCAGCCGCCGTCCAGGTCACCGCGCCAGGGGGCGGCGTAAAGGAAACGGCCGTCAGTGGCGCCGGCAGTGAAGGCCGTGGTCGCCAGGCCGTCGGTCAGACCGGCGTCCGCAGCCTGCCAGCTTTCGGCGGCGGCGAACGGGCAGGTGGTGTCGTAGCGCAGGTAGGTACCATGATATGGGCTGCGCGGCGAGCTCTCCGGCACCGGGCCGCGAAACGGCACGTAATAGACGAAGCGACCGTCGAAGAAGCCTCCCTTGTAGCCGGTGGGACCGATCCCTGGTGTCCCGCCGGCGTCGTGGACCTCCCAGGCGTCGCGGTCGCCGATGTCGCCGGCAGTGTCCAGGCGGACCATGCGGCCGTGGCCGAAAGGGACGAAATAGAGGTGGCGGCCATCGTAGACCGCCCCGACGTTGCCCCCCATGCCGAGGGGGGTGGCGTCGTAGGCTCGCCAGGCCGATCGCTCGTCGAAGGCGGCAGCCGTATCGTAGCGCAGCACCGTTCCGGTCTG
>CAYWBJ010000276.1:0-2501 GCA_964456165.1 uncultured Gemmatimonadaceae bacterium
CAGCACCGACATCACCAACGGCATGCTCGGCCGCCGTGGGCTACCGAGCCTGAGCGTCGAGGGTTACCGACGCCGGTTCGGCTTTCCCCTCGACGCCTATTGCCGCGACCTAGGCTTCGATCTCGAGCAGGAATCGTTCGATGCGGTAAGCGAAGAGTTCATCGAGGAGTACGAGCGCCGCCGCCTCGATTGCCAGCTGCATCGCTCCGCCCGTGCACTGATCGCCGCCTTCGAGCGGGCAGGCCTAGAGCAGCTGGTGCTGTCGGCTTACCGCCAGGAGACTCTCGACGAGCTCATCAACCACTTCGCGCTGCGCCAGACGCTGCGCCGGACTATCGGCGTGGATAACGACAGGGGGGAGGGGAAGGTGGCCCGCGGGCGGGAATGGATCGCGGGCGCCGCTGCCGACCCGCGCCGGGTGTTGCTGATCGGTGACACGCTGCATGATTACGAGGTTGCCGAAGCTGTCGGTGCCACCTGTGTGCTGGTCGCCCACGGCCACCAGGCGCACGGGCGCCTCCGCACTACGGGATGTCTGGTCTACACCGACTTTCAGGCGCTGGCTGGGGCTCTGGACCTGCGGCTGGCGGACGGAGACTGCTAGGCGCCGACCTGGCCACCCGCGTTCAGGGCCTTGGCGCTGACGCCGAGGACGCGGAGGAAACCTTCCGAGTCCTGGTGGTCAAAGTCGCCAACTGCCTCCATCGAAGCGGCATCCTCGCTGTAGATCGAGTGGGGAACATCGGCGCAGGCGTGGAATGCCACCGTTCCCTTGTAAAGGGAAACGGTCACCGTACCGGTGCAGAGCGCCGTGAGGTGGTCCATGAATTTCAGGCTGGCCTGGGTCGCCGTATCGAAGTAGTAGCCCTGGTAGATCTGCTGGGCGATGAAGGTGGAGACCTGGTCGAACATGCCGCGGCCGCGCCGGTCGAGCACCAGCTGGAGGAGATACTCGTAACAGGATCCGAGCAGCTCGAGTCCCGGCGCCTCGTAGACTCCCCGCGACTTTATCCCGACGAACCGGTTCTCCACCGTGTGCAGGCCGATTCCGATCCCGTTGCGCCCCCCAATCTCGTTGCAGGCAGCCAGAGCGCCGACGGCGTCGACCGCCGTGTCGTTTACGCTGACTGGGATCCCGGCCTCGAACCGGATTGTGCATAACTCGGTCTGATCTGGGGCCTGCTCGGGAAAACGCCCCATGCCTGGGTCGATCAGCCGGGCGGGCGAAGCGAGGCTTTCGAGCTCGCCGGCTTCGTGGGTCAGGCCCAGCATGTTGGCGTCGGTCGAATAGGGCTTGTCGTGGGTGGCGGTGATCGGCAATCTCTCCGCATTGCAGTAGTCGATCATCTCCTTGCGGCCGCCGAATGACTGGAGAAAGGCCGGGTCGCGCCACGGCGCATACACCTCGACGGTCGGACTGAGCATCTGCGCCGCCAGCTGGAAGCGGACCTGGTCGTTGCCGCGGCCGGTGGCGCCGTGCCCGAGCACCTCGATGCCGCGCTGTTGCATGGCTGGAACCATCGCCTCGACCACTACGTGGCGGGCGATTCCCGTAGTGTTCCAGTAACCCCCTTCGTAGCGGGCCTGCGTCTGCACCAGGGCAATGCCGGCGGTGCAGATGGCCGGCTTGAGGTCCTCGATAATCATCTCGCTGGCACCGCAGGCGATCATGCGGCTGCGCACATCCTCGATATTGGCTTCGTCGGGCTGGCCCAGATCGCCGGTGTAACAGACCACGTGCACGCCGTTCTCAACGAGCCAGTGGGTGATCGTACAGCTGTCTAGGCCGCCTGAAACAGCAACCATTATTGTCTTGCCCCTTAGTTCGTCGATGACCATGCCGTTGTCCTGGAAGAAAGGAACTCCACCGGATACTCTGGAATAATCATTCCCATTTAGAGAATAACTATTCTGTCCAGTAACTTGTCACTACGATCTATTGTAAGGGCTGCCGGGGAAGCGTGAAAGGGTGCGTCGAACGTAGAGCGGGTCTGTTATCCCGGAGAGGGTTGTTGCCGCAACTGCTACCCAGAAGTCGTCGGCGCGCAGCGGCGGGGAGGAAGGGGGGGCTAAATTATTGTACAGCTGAGGATTACAAACGCTTGATACGGTGTATCCTCAGGCCAGGCCGCTACGAAACCCGTAGAGGACCTGGCGCAGCTGATCAAACTCGGTGGCCGTCGCCCGGACCGGCTGGAGGTTGCCCCGGCGCCGCCAGGGCAGGTAACTTACCAGTGAGCGCGATTCCGAGACGTGGGACTCGGCCTGCTTCTGGCGCAATCCGGCCAGCACGAAATAGGCGATCACGCCCAGTATGTCGACGACTATGACGAGCTGAAGAATGGAGGTTAGGACCTGATCAAACATGGTGGGACACCCTCTGAGGTGGTACTTCTTCCTTACGCTTATTTGAAGTATCGGCACCAGAAGGGCGCATATTTGTGATCCTCATCACATTTTGGTTTTTTATTTACCATTTGATACTATTTGGTGCTTTTTTT
>CAYWBJ010000277.1:0-25635 GCA_964456165.1 uncultured Gemmatimonadaceae bacterium
GAGTACATCGCCACCTTCGAAGAGATACAGCCGCAGATCCTCAAAGTGATGCTGCGCGAGCGGACCCACGCCGCGCGCCGGGCCTACGTCGACTCGCTGGAGCAGGCCTTCGCCTGGCGGCTGCAGATCGAAACGATGGCCCGGTTGATGGCGATCCTGCGCGGTGCCGAGCCAGGACCGGAGGGGAAGAAGATCTTTCGGCTTTCCGTGGAAGACCGGGAGCAGGTCCTGTTCGCCTTCAGAGACGGCGCCGTGACCATCGGCGAGGCGATCGGCGCCTCTCAGTTTATCCGCCAGGGGCGCTACGTCGCCGACAGCCTGAAGGTGGCCACTTACCTGGACCGGGATGTCCGCACGCCACGGCTGATGCTGCTGCACGCGGTCGAGCTGGGCGTCGACCGCGAACCGCGGATCGTGAACTGGCGGCAACGAAAGCAGGAAGAGCTGCTCATCCGCGAGCTGCGCCGCGTGGCCGTGTCGGGGCTACCGCCGATCACCGAGCAGGAGTTGCGCGACGACTATGAGTCCCGGCCGTCGACCTTCCTCACCTCGGCCACGGCGACGGTGATCGAGGTGCAGGTGGAGACTGCAGCGGAAGCGGCGGGGATCGCCGAGCGTCTGGCGCTCGACACAGCCGCGGCCGGCGCCCTTACAGAAGGGCGCGACCGCCTGCGGGAGCGGCTGCTGGCCAACGCAACCACCGGCGACCAGGTCGCTGCGTTGCGCTCGCTGGTCGAGGCGCCCGAGGGCAGTCTGCCGGTGTTTACCTGGCTGGCGGCACGACTGCAGGATCCGCTGGAGAAGGTCAAGCTGTTCGATGAGGTGGCGGCGGCGCTGTCGGCCGAGGACCTGGTCGAAACCCTGATCCTGCGCCAGCTGGCTGTCGAGCGCAGCGTCCGCCACGGCGGCCGTGAGGCGGCCGGCGAGCTGGTGTTGCACCGCTATGACCAGCCGCGCTTCGGCAAGCTGGTGGACGCGGCGATGGAGGCCGAGGTGGGCGCGGTGCTCGGGCCGCTGGAGCATGAGTCGGCCTACTCGGTGGCAAAGGTAATCGCCAGGAAGATCTCGGAGCGACAATCCTTTGAAAAGGTGCGGCGCCGAGTGCGGAACTCGCTCGTCAGGCGGCGCCAGAACGAGGCCTTCGAGCGCTGGCTGCAGGAACTGCGCCGCACCAGCGCCGCCCAGGTCGTCCTGCATGACGAGAACATCGCCAGACTAGCCGCCGAACTCGACGCGGAGATGGAAGCCGGCAGAGCCGGCGCGACCGGGCAGCCATGATCCAGCAGCAGCTGCGCAAGTTGATCCTGCCGCTCCTGGTGCCCGCCCTAGCTCTGCACACCGTCTTCTTCATCATCCCAGTGGTCAACTCCTTCTACTACTCCCTGACCTCCTGGTCCGGGATCTCGCTCGAGAAGGAGTTCGTCGGATTCCAGAATTACATCCGGGCCTTTACCGACCACACCTTCATTATGGGCCTGGAGAACGTGCTGCTATTCGGTGTTCTCGGCTTCGTGCTGGTCTTCCCGCTGGCCCTGCTGTTTGCGGTCATCCTCAATCGCAGGCCGCCAGCAACCCGCTTCCTCAAGTTCGTCGTGTTCGCCCCGACCCTGCTCTCCGTGGTGGTCACCGCCGTGCTCTGGGGCAGTATCTACAACCCGGTGATCGGCCTGCTGAACGAGACCCTGCGGACGCTCGGCCTCGAGGCGTGGAGCCGGCCCTGGTTAGGCAGCCGGCACAATGCCCTGCCGGCGATCACCATCGCCATGGTCTGGCAGGGGCTGGGCACCTACGTGATCCTCTTTCTCGCCGGCCTGCAGAAGATTCCGGCCAGCTATTACGAGTCGGCCGAGCTCGACGGCGCCAACGGCTGGCAACAGTTCTGGCACGTGACGCTGCCGCTCCTGTGGGACGTGGTGCAGATCCTGGTGATCCTGTGGATCATCAGCGCCTTCCAGGCCTTCGCCCTGATCTTCGTCATCACCCGGGGTTACCCGAACGTGATCGAGGTGGTGGGTACCTACATCTACTGGGCCGGCTTCCAGGGACAGGCCATCGGCTACGCCTCGGCGATGGGCGTGATCATGTTCCTCATGGTGCTGGCGTTCAGCCTGGTGGTGAACCGTCTCATGAAGCGCGAAACGATCCAGTACTGAACTGCAACCGAGGTAGTCGCATGAAGATGCCGAGATCGCGCCTGAGCACCCTGGGACTGGTGGCCATCCTGTTGATGGGATGGTACTGCCTGAGCTCGATCATCGCGCTGTTCTGGGTGACCTACACCTCGTTTAAGTCGAACCCCGAGTTTTTCTCCAGCACCTGGACGCTGCCGGAAACGCTGCGATTCGAGAACTACACCTACGCCTGGGCGAACGCGGAGATCGGGCACTACTTCTTCAACACCGCCTACATCACCGTGCTGTCGACCGTCGGCACCGTGACCATCGCGGCGATGGCTGCGTACGTGCTGGCGCGGGTGCTGTTCCCAATGCGGCAGGTCCTGTTCTACGTCTTCCTGTCGGCGATGATGGTGCCGCCGATGCTCTACCTGTTCCCGCTGTTCGTGCAGATGCGGCACATGCACATGACCGACAGCCACCTGGGCCTGATTATCCTCTACATCGCCACCGGACTACCGTTCTCGATCTTCGTGCTCACCGGGTTCTTCCGGTCGCTGCCCACTGAGATGGAAGAGGCGGCGCTGATCGACGGAGCCACGCCCTGGCAGACCTACTGGAAGATCATGCTGCCGCTGGCGCGACCAGGCCTGATCACAGTCTCGATCTTCAACTTCATCTACTTCTGGAACGAATTTTTCTGGTCGCTCATCCTGCTGCGCACCGGCAAGCTATACACCCTGGCCCGCGGCCTGCAGACTCTGTTCTGGAACATGTCGACCGAGTCGCGCTGGACCGAGCTGTTCGCCGGCTTGGTGATCGTGATGCTGCCCCTGATAATCGTCTTCATCCTACTGCAGGATCGGATCACCGAGGGACTTACTGTGGGCGCGGTCAAAGGCTGATGGAGCGCCGCGAGTTCCTCAAGTACCTGGCTGGCGCCGCGGCGCTGCCCGGCTGCGGCCGGTTCGCGCCTGACACGAACGCGCTGGAGATCTCCGACCTGCAGCCGCGGGCGGCCGAGGTGGCGATCAACCAGGTGATGTGGGAGGCAATCGACCGGTTCGAGGCGACCCACGCGGGGACGCGGATCGTGCCGGCGAGCGGCGGGGGTGGCGGCTACCAGGAGCTGATGATCCGGGTGATGGAGGGCCAGCCGCCCGATATCATGTCCTTCGCCACGGCAGAGACCGGACTCACCTACGCCTACGTCGAGCAGGGGCACGTGCTCGATATGACCGACTTCATTAACGGCCCCTCCTACGACACGCCGGGCAAGAGCTGGCTGGAGACGATTAACCCGCTCTACCGCGAGCCACTGATGTATAAGAGCCGGTACTACGCGATGCCGCAGAACGTGATCTCGCTGCAGATCTACTGCAACGCCCGGCTGTACGAGGAAGCGGGGGCAAGCCTGAACCCGACGACATGGGACGAGTTCCTGGAGAACTGCGAGAAGCTGAAGCGCTCCGGCACGATCCCCATCACCCAGGACGGTATCCACTGGTACACCAGCTGGTGGTTCGACCACCTGTCGCAGCGCATCCTCGGGGCCGACAAGGTACGCCGCGCCTTCCGCGACCCGGAGCGCAGCGTGCCCTGGACCGACCCGGGGTTCCTGCGGGCGGCGCGGATGGTGGGCGAGCTGGTCGATCGGGGGTATGTGGCGGACGGCTTCGCCGGGCTCAACCACATCGAATCCGAACTCCTGTTCTGGCAGGAGCTGGCCGCCACCGTCTTCGTCGGGACCTGGTTCACCAGCTTCCGCTCCGAGATCATGGCGAAGGATTTCCGGCTCCGGTGCTATCGCTTTCCCATGGTCGAGGGCGGAGCCGGAAATCCGCATGACCTGATCGGCACCGTGAACACCCGCAGCATTCCCTCGGCCGCGCAGCACCCGGAGCTGGCCGCCGATTTCCTGCGCCTGGTGGACAGCCGCTGGTTCCAGGAGGCGATGGTGAACCGGGCCCGCATGGTCAGTCCGTTGAACGGGATGCCATTGCCGGGGGTGCAGCAGGGACTGGACGCGATCCTGGAAACGACGGAGCAGTTTTACCCGTTCTCATTCGGGATGGAGGGGGCGGCGCCGTTCCTGTACCGGCAGTACTGGAACGAGTGGAACCAGTTCATGGTGGCGCGGGCACTGGAGGCGGAGCAACTGGTCGAGAATCTGGAGCAGATTTTCACACGCTACTATCGGCACGCCGCGGCGTGAGGGCGCCGGTGTCTGCACAAACTCCTCGACTGCGGCTCCCGAGGTCGGCTGCCTGAACAAGCAGCTGCACTTGGTCATGCCAGGCCGCTGACGCGACTGCCGTACGTTAAACTACCGGCCCAACGGCTGCCCTCCCACGCGGACTGAAGCTTCTTCACGTAGTCGGTGCCAGCCGTCCCATCCGCCGGATCGCTGCCTACCTGGCTCGATGCCTGTCGACGAATCCCGTATCCAACGTCAGCCCCAACCCCGGCTCCTCGGTCATCCTTATCCTCCCACCCTCCACCGCGAACCCCGGCTCGTACAGTCGCGACCATATCTGATGGTCGTCGTCCGCTGGGCAGGCCGGCACGATCAGGCCGTTCGGCACCGCTGCGACCAGGTGGCAGTTGATGTCGGGGTACTGGGCGCCGTGGGGCGAGATAGGCAGGTGGTAGGCCCGAGCAAGTGCCGCCAGTCGCAGCAGGCCCGTATATCCACCTCCCACCAGGATGTCGGTCTGTACCATCTGCAGGCCGCCGTGCACGATGAGGTCGCGGATACCGTAGAGGGTGCCTTCGCCCTCGCCCCCTGAGACCATTGTGCTGGTCGCCTCGTTGACCATGCGCATAGCGTGGAACTCGTCGTCCTCGCGCACCGGCTCCTCAATCCAGTAGAGGCCATACCGCTCGAGGCTGCAAGCGGTAGCGGCTGCGGTCGCCCCATCCCAGGCGCGGTGGATGTCGACCATGAGCTTGATGTCGGGGCCGACACGCTCGCGGGTCAGGCGAACGCGCTCAATCACCTCAGCGGGCTCGGTGGCCTCGTACATGTGGATCTTGACGGCGCGGTATCCGTTAGCGACACACTCCTCGACGCGCGCGGCGATTCCGGCCGTCGACTGGTCGGGGGCGTCGGCGTAACCGGCGCCAGCGGCGTAGGCTTCCACCTCTTCCGCGTAGCCGCCCAGGAGCCGCCACACTGGTTGGCCACAGGCCTTGCCGGCGATGTCCCACAACGCGATGTCGAGAGCGCCAATGCTGGTCATGCCGGCGCGGCCGGGTCCGTGCGGTTGCCAGACCGCTTCATACATCCGCTCCCACAGCAGGGCGGTGCGGCGCGGGTCCTGGCCAATCAGGAGAGCGGCGAGCGAATTGTCGATGACGTCCCGATTGCCGCCGCGGCCGATGCCGGAGATGCCATCGTCGGTATGGACCAGGTGGACGGGCCATTGCCGCGCCGGCGGCGTACCGGCGCCGCGGATGATGATCGTTTCGATCGCGGTGATCTTCATTCGGCTTTGTTCTCCAGGGCGGCGGTGGCGGAGTCGCGCAGACTCTGGACGATCGGGTTGTGGGGATCGCTCTGCAGGCAGCGGTCGAAATCGGCGAGGGCTGCCGCTGCGCGCCCGCGCTTGAGCAGGATCTCGCCGCGGTGGCGGAAGACTTTGGTCGTCGGGTTCGGCAGCTCGGCCGCCCGGTTCAGGTCGAGGAGGGCATCGTCGAGCCGGCCGGCGCGGTTGGCGGCGGCCCCGCGCATGGTGAGCGCGGCGAGGTCGTGCGGTCGCTCTTGCAGTACTGCGGTCTGGACGTCGATGACGCGCTCGAAGTCGGTTGCAGCCCGTGTCAGGTCGCCCCGCTTCTCGTACCAGTCGCCGCGGTTGATCAGGGCCAGCGGGTGATCGGGATCCAGCTCCAGAGCGGCGTTGAATCCCTCCAGGGCCCGCGCGTCGCTGCCGCGGTGCCACCAGGCCACTCCCCGGTCGTTGTGCAACCCGGCCGACTGCAATCCCAAGGTCACAGCGCGGTCGTAGTCGGCAATCGCCCTCTCGTTGTCGTCGAGGCGGTGCCAGGCGCGGCCCCGGGCGTGGAGTAACCCGGCATTGTCGGGGTCGGCGGCCAGTTCTCGCGTCAGCGTCTCGATGGCGTCCTGCGAGACCACGTTCAACGGTGCCCGGGTGGGAAGGTCTCCGGCCACTTCGGTTCGTAGTCGCTCTCCAGCAACCAGTCGAAGGTATCCGGCACCAGGTGCCGGCGCTCGGGCCGCAGCCGTTCCCGCAGGCGGGGGAAGCGCTCGATGACGGAGTCGCGCTGACTGGTGGGCAGGGCCCCGGTGACGCCGGCGCCAATCCACGACGTGAGCAGCGCCTTGCGGGGCACGGAGTCGCAGTTCTGCCAGGCTGAATGCAGGCCGGCGCTGCACAGCACCAGCAGTTGGCCGCGGCGGGCGGTCACCGGCGTCGGCTCGTGGTCGGTCCATGCCAGATCGCGCAGCTCGGGGATATGTTCCGGGTAGGCGTGGCTGGTCTCGGGTACCGGCCACGGCCCCAGACCGTGACAGCGGGGCAGCTGGGCCTTGTGCTCGTCGGTGAGAACCCGGCTCCAGTGGGCCATGATCTCCCGGTGGCTGCCGGGCAGGACGCGCATGGCGCCCCGGTCCACCGGCGCGTCGTTGAGCCAGAGCCAGAGCTCGGCCCGCATGCGTCGGGGGGTGGCCTCGAAGTCCTCGAGGGTGGCCTGGATGTCGGCATGGGCGCCGCTGGCCCATTGCTCCGCCTCGCTGTCGAAGGCTTCGGTCCAGGGCGGGCGCGCGTGGGTGGAGAGGCTCCACCAGAGGTGGACTCCGTTGGCGCGCAGGACCATTCTGGCAACTTCTTCCATGAAAGGATGCTGGATCATGTCGACCAGGTCCGGGTCGGTGTCGATCCAGTCGCCCGAGACCTTGAGCCGGTCCCACGCGGCCTCGCCCCGATCCAGCTCCGCGGAGCTGAAGGGAGTATCGATGACGACCGCGCCATCTTCGTCGTAACGTGCCAGCTCTCCGTCGCTGATGCTCATCGGCTAGGTCCTAGAAATTGGGCATGTAGCGCTCGACCGGCGGCAGGCCGCTGGCCGGCAGGTTGTTGTCGCGGTCCCACTGATCGGTGCGGTGGAAAAGGTTCGCATTCCACTCGAGGTTCTCCCAATAGCGCCGGACGCTGCCGTCCGGATCGGGCAGGGCGAAGGTGACCGAATACAGCTTGGCGTTGCGCAGGTGGAGGCGCAGGATGACGCCGCCGCGGTGGTCGCCCTCGGCCTCATCGGGATGAGGGTCACGACGCCAGCGCACAAGCTGATCCTTGCCGTTGGCCGTGATGGCAACGCAGTCGCTGCGTGAGAGGCCGGGCAGCGGCCGTTCGTAGCCATCGACGAACTCCACTTCTATCGATCCCTGGGCCGCGTCGGCATTGATGCGCAGCTCGTGCGGCAGCTGGCGGAACGGACCGGCCAGCAGCGTGCCTCCCTCGACGCCGGCGTCGAGGGAGACCCAGTGGTCTTCCGGCATCACAGCCAGCATGACCACGGCTGACTCGCGCTGATCGCGCTCCTTGTCCTTGAAGACCTTCTCCTGCTCCCAAGCGGTATGCCCATAGCGGAAGGCCGAATAGTAGATGTAGGTATCGCCGTCCGTGACGATGGGCGTGTTGTGCTGCGGAAAGATCAGGCCGGCATCCCAGGCTCCCTTCGGCCCGGTCGGGATGATGGGGGCACGATCTTGGGCGCGCTGCCAGCGCCGGCCATCGGTGGAGAAGCCGAGTTGCACGTCGATCATGCCCACCTGGTCCTTGTACGGGTAGTCGTCGGGCGGCTCCAGAAAGACACCGAGCCGCTCGGTGAGATGGTGGCCGTGCATGGTATTCAGGAGCGCCAGCTTGTAGCTCTCGTACTGCAGGACGGTAGCCTGGTGGATGTTGAACAGGGTGGGTGGATCGAGCGCGTCGCCGGCGACGAAGATGCGGCCGCAGTCCTCCCAGTTGACCAGGTCGAAGCTCTCGTAGAGAGAGATATCGCGCGGCAGGTTGGGGACGCGGCGGGTGAAGAGCTGGTACTTGCGGCGGTGGACGTCGTAGAAGAACATGAAGACGCCGTCGGAGATGCCGCGCAGGATCGGGTTGACGTTGCGCGGCCGGTCCCAGACCAGGCCGTCCTCGGAGAAGGCGATATTCAGAGAGGAGTGGTGCTTGGACCAGTCGTTGACCTTGCCGCCACCCCAGATGTCGGAGCAGACGAAGACCATCTTGTAACGGCGCAGGGCCGGCTCGCTGGGATCGATGAGGATCGACGGGAAGAAGTCGGCCAGGTCGCTGCTGAGGAAGTAGTTGTTCCGGGTCGTCCCGTCGTTCTCGGTCAGGTCGAGGATCGGCCTTTCCCAGTGGATGCCGTCGCCACTGGTGGCGTAGGCGAACTTGCGCACCATCCCGCCCCAGTCCTCGATCCGGTTGCAGACGCCGTAGTGCATCTTGAACAGCCTGTCCTCCTCGTCGTAGAGGACGTTGATACCGTTGAGCTCGTCGCCCGGGGTGTCCCAGGGCGCGTCCATGCGGAAGACCGGCTCCTCTCGCTTGACCGCCTGGTTGGTGGTTCGCGTCAGGTTCTCCATACGCACGACATAGGCGTCGTCGATGAAGAGGAACTTCTTGCGGTATGCCCTGTCTGCCATAGCCGTGTCTCCTAGGCGCCGGTAATCGCGAGCGGTTGACTAAGCTGCTTATGCCATTCCGAGGCCTGGGCGAGCCCGCCATCCGCGGTGTTGAAGCAGAGGTAGGCGTTGGTCTCGGTCACGAACGATCCGGGCGCGATAACCATCTCGCTGGGGACGTGGAACACGTCGCGCGCCCAGATCTGGTTGCCGTAAGCGGTGGTGCCCATCGAGAGCAGCTTCGGATCGTAGGCGCCGGGGAAACCGCGGGCGTCGTAGGCCAGGCGCAGCGAGACGAAGGCGTCGCCGTTGTCCTCGTCAAAGAAGCCGACAACCGCCGGGTTGGTCTCCACCGAGACGTCCCCGTCCGCCGGCGCCGTGCGGATAGGACCGCCCGCATCCATCACCAGCGAGTGGCTGAAGGCCTGGCGGAAGAGCCACTCGTCGTTGCGCACGACGAGGATGTCGGCTTCCTCTTCCACGTGGAGGCTCGAACTCATGAGAAACCAGGGCAGGCCGTCGAAGAACTCGTAGGTGACTTCCAGGCGCACGGCCGTCTGATCCCGCGCCGGCCAGGTCGGGCAGACCGGGTAGCCCCAGCGCTTCACGACAGTGCACAACTCGCCGCGCACCACCTCGATATTGGGCGGCTCGGGCCAGTTGGTCATCCGGTAGCGCAGCTGGTTGCGGAAGTCGGGGTTCCAGTGAATGCAGTCGTCCTCGCCGTGCCAGGCGATGTCGAGTTTGCTGCCCGGGTCGTTGCTCGCGTCGACCCGGTTGATGGCGATCGGGTCGTCCCACCCCAGTCGGGTTTGGCCACCGCGGCAGAACTCGAGGTTGCGCAGGTGACCCATGACCGGCGACAGGCGGGCCCGGTAGATGCCGTTGTCGATCTCCAGGGCCCAGCCCTCGCCGCGGGTGACTAGGTCGGTGCGGTGGATGGGCGGCCAGACCGCCGGCGAGGGGTTGCCGTGCAGGATCAGGAAGCTCTTCTCTTCGCCAGCGCCGACGGTGGCGAAGAAGAGCAGGGAAACGCGGCACCCGGAGGCGGGCATCTGTGGGCCTTCGTTGCCCGGGTTGTCATCCATCACCTGGCACGGCACGTCCGCACCGGTGGCTTCCTCGACGACGCGAAGCTCCCGTTTCGCATCCCGGAGCTGGTCGGCTGCGAACGCGGCATCGACACGCACCGGTTCGCGGCGGCGAGGGATGCCGGCCCGCTCGGCGACGGTGATGCGGCGGTACCAGCGCCAGCCCCCCCACCAGGGCTGGAAGCGATCGCGCGGCAGGTCGGCGAGCGGTAGGGGACGTGCTTCCAGCCGGATGCGGGGCTCTTCGCGGTGGCGGCGATCCTCGGGCGGGGCGTCAGCGTCGGCGCGACTCTCGGCGCGCACGTGCATGCGGCCCTCAATCGGATCATCGGCGGTGAAACCCAGTACCTCGCGGGCCCGCGGCGAGAGGCGATCGGGCGTCCACGCCGGCTCCCAGACGGCTTCGATGCTGGCTTCGGTGACGCCGTCGAGCTCGAGGAGGTGGCGGCGAATGGGGGAGGCAGCGGCGTCGATGAGGACGCGGCCACGGTTGAACATCATGATGGTGACGAGAACTGAACTGCCGGTGACTTTGACCTCGCCGATGAGGCCTACGTCTACTACGTTCAGGGGTTGGCCGAAGGCGGGGTCTTCGAGTTTGGTGAGGTGGTGCCAGATTTCTTGTTCTGTGGGCATGTGGTTGGTTCGATCTGTTGTGGGTGAATAGGATGGTGAGATGCGGGCGAAGGGACAAGCTCGTGGTTGGGCGGAAGTGTCCCGCCCAGGCCCAGTATCCTCTTGCGAATACCATTTTGAGGGGGGGGTAGGGAGCCGAGTGCGGCCCTGAGGTTTCGTGGCGCCGCTATTGAGGGCGGGGGCTGGAGGACCGAACTTCTGCCATTCGCGTTGGGATGAGGATGGTCTGGGATTTTAGCCTCAGCCTAGGAGGAATCGGTGAGTGGTCTGAGCGGATTGGTGGATTTCACGGGGGAAGTGGTGCTGGTGACGGGGGCGAGCCGGGGGATAGGACGGGCTATAGCGGTAACGTTCGCGCAGGCCGGCGCCAAGGTCGCGCTCGCGGCACGCTCCGCGGATCGGCTCGGGGAGGTGGCGGGCGAAGTCATGGCGGCCGGCGGTGAGGCGCTGGAGCTGGCTACCGACGTGGCGGTGAAGCCGCAGGTGGACCAGGCGGTGGAGCGGGTCGTGACGGCGTGGGGCCGGGTTGATGTGCTGGTCAACAATGCGGGGCTGATCGAGTTCGGCAGGATCGACCAGATCGAGCCGGAGGCGTGGGACCAGGTGATCGCGGCCAACCTGACGGGCCCATACCTGTGCTGTCGGGCGGTGGCGCCGATCATGGAGCAGCAGAAGCGCGGGCGCATCATCAACATCACTTCGGTCTCGGCGCGGACCGGCGGCGCATCGGGTGGGGTGAACTACACCGCATCGAAGGGTGGGCTGGACTCGATGACCAAGACGCTGGCCCGGGACCTGGCCCCGCAGGGCATTACCGTCAATGCTATCTGTCCCGGACAGATCGACGCCGACCCGAAACTGCTGACCGCGGAGCAGCGGGAACGGGTGCTGGGGATGATCCCCCTGGGGCGGTTGGGAGAGCCGGAGGAGATCGCCTACGCGGCGCTTTTCCTGGCCTCGCCCATGGCCGACTATATCACCGGCGCAAGCTTGGACGTGAACGGCGGCGTCTATAAAGGCTAGGGAGCAACGGACCGGAATGGGACAGACCCTCGAAGAGCAGGTGAGAGACTTTCGCGAGCTCGGACTGGTGGTGATCGAGGACGCGATCGTGGGCGCGGAGCTGGAGCGTCTGCAGCAGGCCACCGACTATTGGCTCGAGCAGTCGAAGGCGGATTGGCTCGACCGGATCGCCACCGGCGACGCCTGCCCGCTCTGGTTCGACGTGCCGGACCCGATGGAGAAGGAGGAGATCTTCATCGACATGCTTGACCATCCCAGCTACATCGACCTGCTGCTGGCGGTTACCAACGAGGAGTTGATCATGCAAGGTCCCTTCCAGGTGCGGGCGACGCCGCTCTGGCCGGTGGCCTACACCGCCTGGCACCCCGACAGGGCGCGCAGCGACCAGATCCATCCCAAGATGCAGATCTACATCAACGACGTGCCGGAAAAGGGTGGTGAATTCGCGTTCGTGCCCGGTTCGCACCTGTGGTGCGACGACACCGCTTACCGGCGTCAGCGCAACAACACCATGCCGGGCCATGTGCGGCTGTCCGGTAAGGCGGGTACCGCAATACTTTTCGACAACGCTGGCCTGCACACGGCGATGGAAAACGAGACCGATACGCCGCGCAAATCGATGATCATCGGCTTCAGCAAGGGAAGGCACGCGAGTTACCAGGAGCAGTTCGCCGGCGCTCAGAAGTGGTGTCGCAGCAGCCGACGGAAACAGATTCTTGGTCTGGAGGTGTGACGGTGGCACGCATAGACTCGCACCTCCACGTCTTCCCTCCTCATTCTGAAGAATTCCCGCGTCAAGTGACCGAAGCCGCACCCGCCCAGCGGGACGAGAGCGTCGAAAAGCTGCTTGGCGAGATGGAAGCAAACGGCATCGACCAGGCGGTGCTGACCCAGACGGGCGGCGCCGGGATCGAGGATCACGCCTACCTGCAATACTGCTTCAAGACCTATCCGGGACGCTTCCGTGGGATCGGGCTTATTCCCGAGGACTGCAACGACGGGCCCGGCCACATGGACCGACTCGCGGCTAACGGCGACTTCATCGGCTTTCGTCTGAAGAGGCTGGGCGGGCCTGCAGATCCATTCGCACCGATGGACGTGCGCCGCTTCGCGACCTATCCGATCTGGCAGCGGGCGGCGGAGAAGGACTACGTGATGTGGCTCTACCTGCGGGCGAGCGACGTTCACCTGGCCGGCCACCTGGTCGACGCCTTCCCGCAGGTGCGAGTCGTTTTCAACCACCTGTGCGCGACCCCGGCGAAGGGGAAGTTCTACTGGGACGAAAAGGGCCGGCCGCAGCTGGAGTCGCCAGACTTCTTCACCACGATGCACACCCTGTACCGGCTCTGCTGCTATGAGAACGTGGCAGTGCATCTGTCGGGGCAGTACGCCTGCAGCAGGGAGCCTTACCCCTACCGCGATCTGGCGGATCTGCACGATCGCCTGCTCTACTCTTTCGGCTCGAAGCGACTGATGTGGGCCAGCGACGCGCCGTGGATCTACGCCGCCCCGGGATACGGGGCCTGCACCAGGATCATCGAGGAGCTGATGCCGGCGATCCGGTCCGATCAGCTGGACGACATCATGGGCAACACGGCGAAAGAGTTCCTGGGGTTTCCGGATCTGGACTGACAGTGCGAACAAGTCCGTAGCCGGCGGTTGCCAATGAGCTGGGGAACGGCCAGCGGGCGCAACGAGGTGGCACGATGAAAATCAGCAACATCAAAGTCTTTTCGGTGGGCAGCTTCGTCTTCGTGAAGATCGAAACCGATGAAGGCGTGCACGGACTCGGAGAGGCATCCCTCTCCGGCCGGTCGGCCGCGGTGGTAGCCGCCTTCGAGCATCTCGAGCCGCTTCTGATCGGCCAGGATCCCACGCGGATAGAGCACATCTGGCAGGACATCTACCGCGGCACGTTCTGGCGCGGCGGACCGGTGCTGCAGTCGGCGCTGGCCGGCATTGACATTGCGCTGTGGGACCTGAACGGCAAGCGGCTGGGCGTGCCCTGCTACCAGCTGCTGGGCGGTCATGCCCGCGATCGGGTGCTGATCTATCGCCACGTCTACGCCGCGACGGCAACGGAGCTCACGGAGCGGTCTCTGGCGCTGACGCAGGAGGGGTGCCGCGTAGTGCGCGTCTCGCCGACGGATGTAGACGGCGACGGATTCAACCCGCGGCGTGCGATCCTGCAGAGTATCGAGTTCATGGGGGCGCTGAGGGAGGGCGTGGGACCGGAGGTCGAGATCATCTTCGAGGCCCACACCCGCTTCACCGTGGCCCGCGCCATCGAACTGTGCAACAGCCTGGCCGAGTTCAAACCCTGGTTCGTGGAGGACCCGATCCGTTCGGAGAACCCGGGCTCGTTCGCGACGCTGCGGGCCCACACCGACGTGGCGCTTGGCACCGGCGAGCAGCTGCACGACAAATGGGCGTTCCGCGAGCTGATTGAGGGGGAGCTGATCGACTACATTCGGGTGGACATCTGCCATTCGGGTGGGATCACCGAGGGGAGGAAGGTGGCCACCATGGCCGAGGTGCACTACCAGGAGCTGGCCACCCACTACACCGGCAGCCCGGTGAGTTCGGCGGCAATGCTGCATCTGAATCTGGCCATTCCCAACTGCGCGGTGCAGGAGCACAATCCGTTCGGCAGTGACATTAACCAGGTGATAAGGCATGAGCTGGAGGTCGTCGATGGGCACCTGCCACGTCCAGCCACACCGGGTCTGGGAATCGATATCGACGAAAAGGCCGCGGCAGTAACACCGATGCAGGACCACGAGCCGCCGCACTGGCGGCGCGAGGACGGCTCCGTTAACGACTGGTAAAGGAGAAGAAAATGAGGCTAGGCCTGAAGTTCGGCAAAGATCTGCTGACGCAGGAGAATCTGACGTACGCGCAGCAGATGGGCGTGACCGACATCGTCCTGCATGGTCCGGTCATGGGGGAGCAGGGCGTGCTCGACTTTGTCGAGCTGGTCAGGACGAAGAAGCTCATCGAGTCGTTCGGGCTCAATTTCCTGGCCATCGAGAACCTGCCAGGTGATCACTGGACCGAGATCGTTCGCGGTGCCGAAGGCCGCGATGAGCAGATCGCCAACACCTGCACGACCATCGAGAACATGGGCAAAGTCGGCATCCCGATCCTCGGCTACTACTTCACCGTGTCTGGCGTCGCCGGGCATTGGCGCACCTACGAGAGCGGGGGTGGCAGGGGCGACGCCGGGCTCAAGAGCTTCGACTACGATCTGGTAAAGGACGCTCCACATAACGAGCACGCGCCGGTATCGGTGGAAGAGATGTGGGCGCGGTTGGGCTATATGCTCGAGCGCATCGTGCCGGTGGCAGAGCGGGCGGGAGTCAGACTGGCGGCGCACCAGGACGACCCGCCGGTAGAAACGCTGTTCGGGACCGGCCGCCTGCTCACCAGCCACGATGCCATGCAGCGGTTGATCGACCTGGTGCCGAGTCCCAACAACGGCCTGGAATTCTGCCAGGGCACCGTCGCCGAGATGGGACCGGACAAAGCCACCGAGGCGATAACCCGGTTCGCCTCCCAGGACAAGATCTTCTATGTCCACTTCCGCAACGTGAAGGGGAGTGTGCCCAAGTTCGACGAGGTCTTCATCGACGAGGGTGACGTGAACATGATCGCCGCGCTCAAGGCCTATCGCGATGCCGGCTACGATGGAGTGATCACGCCTGACCACACGCCGCGGGTCATTGGCGACACGACCTATGGTCACCGCGGCCGCGCTTTCGCCCTGGGCTACATCCGCGCGGCGATGCAGGCGTTGGATCTGCTGGACTGATTGGTACCGAAAGTGGAAAAATGACCAATCATCACAAGGGAGAGCAGCAGCGATGTTTCAGCAAGTGAAGGTAGCAGCCATCTCGTTCATGCCGGAAAAATTCGGCCTGCAGAATAATGCCGACCAGCTGGAGACGACGTTTCGGAAGGCAGCCGCAGGGGGCGCCGAGCTAGCGGTTGCTCCGGAAGGCGTACTCGAAGGCTACGTCGTAGAGCCGCTCATGTCCGGCGAGCAGCCGCTGGAGCGGATGAAAGAGGTCGCCGTGACGATGCGCGGGCCTGTCATCCGCCGCTTTCGCGAGCTTGCTCGCGAGCTGAAGATGTGCCTGGCGTTCGGCTGCGCCGAGCGGATTGGCCGAGACGTCTTCAACTGCGCCGTTTTCATAGATCAGGCCGGCCGTCTGTGTGGCAAGTACCACAAGATGCAGCTGGCCGAGGGCAGCCACCGCTCCTGGTGGTTCAACCGGCTTGGGAAGAAGAGCCGGGCAATCAACACGCCCTATGGCCGCTGCGGCTTCCTGATCTGCAATGACCGCTGGAA
Source organism: uncultured Gemmatimonadaceae bacterium (assembly GCA_964456165.1). Lineage (GTDB taxonomy): Bacteria > Latescibacterota > UBA2968 > UBA8231 > UBA8231 > CAYWBJ01. The sequence continues at coordinate 15,868 of CAYWBJ010000277.1, forward strand.
CCCCGATATTGCCAGGATTCCGGTGCTGGACGGGGCGCAGTTCATCCTGATCCCCTCCTTCGGGTCGCGAACCCGCGACCAGGACAAGGCGGTGCTGGCGCGGGCCCGGGAGAACGGGGTGCCGATCGTTGAGGCGAATGTGGGCGTGACATTGATCATCAGCAAGGGCGAAATCGTCTCCGTGTCGCGCAAGGAGTCGACGATCACCTTCGGCACGATCGAGATCCCAGCGGCGGCCAACGCGGCTAATCGGGACCGCCACGAGCGCTCCTTTTTGCGCTGGCGAAAAAAGGAGATGCCGCACCGGCTGGCGGCGTATCTGAAGAACAACGTGAAGCGGAAGAAGAGGGATCCGCGGCACACGAAGACGCGGCACGACGCGAAGGGCATGCCGATCACCTGAGTGCGGCCGGAGGGGCGGGTTCCGGGCAGGCACTGACAGTGGTGGTGGCTTGGTCTAAAGCCTTGCTGCGGCGCGACCGCACTCGACAAGGTCGGCTGCCATCTGCCGGATGCGCGGCCCGTCGCTGGCGACCAGCCCCTGGTGGGGGACGAAGAACCGCTGGGGTAGGTCGCGCAGCTGCAGCAGTGCGGCGTCTGACGCTGGTCGCTCCGAATACTTGAGGACCAGATTCCTCCTGGTCCCGGAATCACCGTAAACCGCGTGGAACGTCCACGGGTTCACGAACACCACGTCCCCCGGATCAGTCTCTACCGGGTAGCACCACAACTCTGGTCCCGCGATGCCGAAAAAGCGCGGCTCCGCGCTGGTGTGCACCTGGTGAAAGGGGAGGAGTTGATCGTAGAGCGGCGACCGGTGTGAGCCGGGGATCAGCCGCAACGCCCCGCTGTCTTTTCTGAGCGAGTCCAGGTAGATCATCACCTTCAGGCGGCGGAAGGGGAGCTTTGCCGGGTCGGTCTCGCCATCGGTGTGCCAGTGGTGCACCGGGCCTCCGTTGCGGTCGACGCCCCGCATCAGTTCGGACCCGAACCAGATGAAGGTCCCGCCCATAAGTTCGGTGACCGGGCCGAAGATGCGGTCGTCCTCCATAAGCCAGCGCAGGTCATCCCGCGCCTCCACTTGCCCCGGCTCCCAGACGACGTCATCCGGCTGCGGTTCGCGCTCGAGCACCTCGCGGCAGGCCGCTTCCACGGCACGCTGCAGCTGCTCGGTCTCGGGCGGAGAGCACGCCGCGCGCGCCACGACAAAGCCGAAGGTGGTGAAGTGCTCGAGCTGGTCTCGCGTCAGTGTTCCGCTCATCCGTGACCCATCGATGTTGAAAATATCAGGTGAGATTTTGCCGCCTTCGGGTGCGGAAAGAGCGGCAATCGAGGGTTCCGGGTCAAGGCTTCTGGGCAAGTTGCAGATTTGGGAGTCAGCAATCAGTTCTGCAACTGCCGGTCCGCGATTCTCATGGTTGAATCCTCCTATGTCTGTTATCTTCAGCGCCGAGCACAGAACCGGGACAGGCCATCCGCTCACGCTACCGGCGTGAAACGCGCCTCGCCGTCGAACGAGACGCGGAGCCGGGGCAGTCCCTGATAGGGCCATGGGTCGAAAGAGCGGGGGATGTAGTGACCGGCCCAGCTGTGGCGGAATGAACCCGGCTCGCCGATCGGCCCACCGCGGTGGATGAGCCGGCCGTCGAAGAAGACCAGGTCACCCTTCTCTGCCTCGACGACGATTTCGGGCAGGTTGTTGCGCTCGAAGACGAGGTCGTGGGCGTCGTCGTGGCTCATAGCGTAAAACTGTCCCGCCTCGCCGTTCTGGTCGGCGAGGAAGTCGTCCTTGTGGATCTGTGGCATCTTGTGGGAGCCGACCTGAATGTTGATGCTGCCATTGTGCGGTCCCACCCGCTGCAGCGCGACCCAGGCTGAAATGCAGCCGGGCAGGTAGTAGTTGTCCTGGTGCCGGCGCTGCTCGGAGCCCTTGAAGAGGTACATGCTCTGAATCCCATCGGCCTCGTCACCCAGCAAGTGCCGCACCGGCGCCCGCAGGCGCGGGTCGATCATCCAGCGCAGGCTCATCAAGTTGTGGCAGTTGCGCACGACAAGACGCTCCCAGTCGTCCGCTCCGCGCGGCCGGTAGCCCTCGACGGTAAGGTGGCCGGCCTGCAGCGCCAGCATGTAATCGACGAACTCGTCGCATTCCGCCGTGCTGAAGGCATTCCTGACGATGGTGTAACCGTCGCGCTCCCACTCTTCATCGTGTGTAGCCGTCAGTTGCAGTTCCATATCATCTCTGCCTGGTTGGTGCACAAGCGGCCGCTCGATCGCCATCCGGAGATGAGCAGGGCGCAGCCAGTCGTAAACTAATCAAGTGCGGGGAAAGCAACGCACAAATTGCTTCGGCAAGAACCGCACGCAACCCCGCGCATTATACTTCACCGCACACCTCACGACGAGGAATAAGAGGAGGAATAAGAGAATGACTGAAAATCCGCCGCTGAGCGAGGAAGATCTGTGGTTCTGGAAGGAGAATGGTTACGTCGTCGCGCGCGAGGTCGTTCCCATCGAGAATTGCCGCGCGGCCGAAAGCGCGATATGGGAGTTCGCCGGGATGGACCCGGACGCTCCGGAGACCTGGTATCCCGACCCCCCAGTGGGAATCATGAAGGAAATCTACCAGCACCAGGCGCTGTGGGACAACCGCCAGCATCCCCGCATGCACCGGGCGTTCAGTCAGATCTGGGGCAATGAGAAGCTGAGTGTGAGTCGCGACCGGGCCAGCATCAACCCGCCGGAACGCCCCGGTTACGAGTTCAACGGGCCATGGCTGCACTGGGACCTCAGGATTGAGGAGATCCCTCCTCTGGAGAAGATCGGCGTCCAGGGGATCCTTTACCTGACGGATACCGCTGCGAACCAGGGCGCTTTCGCCTGTCTTCCAGGATTTCACCTGAAGGTCCACGAATGGCTGCGGTCGTTGCCCGACGATGCGGACCCGCGCGAGCTCGTCATGGCGGAATTCGGCGATCAGACGGTGGCCATCGAGGGTGGGGCCGGGGACCTGGTGATCTGGCACACCGCCCTGCCGCACGGCAGCAGCCCGAACAGCGCGGAAGTGCCGCGAATCGGGCAGTACATCACGATGAGTCCGGTGCGCCAGGAGCCGAGCGACGAGCGGCGGGCCGAGAGCGAGCGCTGGTGGCAGGAGCGGCGCACGGGGCTGGGAAAGAACGAGAAAGCGCAGGAGCACCGCGAAGGGACCACCGCGACCCTGACGCCGCTCGGGCGCAAGCTGCTCGGCGGCGATTCGTGGTAGTCGTAGTCTCTCCGGTCGCGCCACTCGATTCCGGGCGCATCGCCGCCATCGCCGAATTCCGCGACGACGAGCCTTCCGGCCTGGGCGATCCCATAGGTGAACGCCGGCGCTGGGACGAACTTGCGGCCCTGCCGGATTTTCAGGCCGTAGTCACCAAGGCGCTAGCGCACGCCGGGGAGGCCATCCCCCTTCTGACGGAAGAGATCTTCCTGCACTACTCGCGAACCGGAACTCAGACGGCCTACCGGGATTTCGAGCAGTGCGCCCGCCCGGGCTTCGCCAACCTGGTGCTCGCGGAGTGCATCGACAATCGAGGCCGATTCCTCGATCGCATTCACGTGGCAGCCGAGGCCATGCTTTCGGAACGCACCTGGGTCCACTCCTTCCACGACCCTAAGCTCGACAACTGGCAGGGTCGGAAGATGGAGATCGACCTGCGGGTGGCGACGATTTCGTGGAGCCTTTCCGTCACCTGCCACCTCTTGGGCGACCGGTTGGCACCGGAAACCCGGAGACGGGTGCGCGACGAGCTGGAGCGGCGAACGTTCGCCCCATTTCGGGAGATGCTCGCCGGTGGCCGGGTAAACCTCAACCAGGAGAAGGCGTTCTCCTGGCTGGAGCTGATGCACAACTGGAACGCCACCTGTGTCGGTGGCGTCGTCTGCAGTGCCCTGATCCTGATCGAAGCGAAGGAGGAGCGCGCCCGCTTTGTCGCGGCGGCTGAGCGCTACACGCGGAACTTCATCGCCGGCTTTCCCGCCGACGGCTCCTGTTCCGAGGGGGTCGGCTACTGGGCCGGCGGCTTCACCCACTTCGTCATGCTCGCCGAACAGATCCATCGGGTGACTCACGGCGCTGTGGACCTGCTCGCCGACGCCCATGTAGAGCGCGTTGCCCAGTACGGCGCCCGTCTGGAGATCATGCCGGGCGTCTTCCCGGCCTTCGCCGACTGCGCCCCCGACCCGGTGCCACCGGCCGACCTGATGGGGTTCGTCAGCCGGCGCTACGGCCTGGGCCTGCGACCCTGGGAGGATGCCGCTCCACGCCCGACCAGCCTGCCGGCACTGGTGGTCTACGCCTTCGCGAACTCCGCCACCGCTGCAGCGGAAGTCGGTGGGACTGCGACCCCGGCAGTGCGTGAGTTGCGCGGCTGGTTCGCCGACGCCGGATCCTACGTCGGACGCCCTGGCTCTTCCGGGACGGGGGCCCTCGGCGTCGCCTTCAAGGGGGGGCACAATGGCGAGTTCCACAACCACAACGACCTGGGAAGTTTCGTGGTCGCAGTCAACGGCAAGGTGTTGATCATCGATCCCGGCTCAGAGGAGTACACATCGCGAACTTTCAGCAGCCGGCGTTACGAGAGCAACCTGCTCAACTCCTACGGGCATTCGGTGCCGGTCCCGGCAGGGGTTCTGCAAAGTGAGGGAACCGCCGCCCGGGCGCCCGTCCTCCATTACTCCTTTGGCGACGTGAATGATGTAGTCACTCTCGACCTGGCCCCGGCGTATGAGATGGTGGACCTGAGTCGGCTGGAGCGCACCTTCTCCTTCTCGCGTGCTGGCTCGGGGAGGCTGACCGTGCGGGACGAGGTCGACTTTTGCCATCCGCAGACCTTCGGCACGGCCCTGGTCACCACGGCGCAGTGGAGTCTGGTCGATGCCCGCCGCATCGCGATCCGGGATGGAGAAGAGGGTTTGACAGTGCACATCGAAGCCGAAGGGGGTGCGATCGAAATCGACTCGAAGAACATCGGCGAGCAGGCGCGTACGGAGCGGCCGCCGGTGCGCATCGGCATCGACTTCACGACGCCCGTGGAGCGTGCGGCGTTCGAGATCACCATCGCGCCGGCCCAATGAAGATCCTGGTCAGGCAAGGCGATCTCTCCGACGACTATCTGCGGTTCCTCCAGCAGATCGGCGCGGACGGCATCGACGTGCACAACGCCGAGAGCATCCCGGGCTTTGCCGAAAACGGCTGTCCGGACCTTGAAGAGCTCCGCCTGCTGAAGAGGCGGGTCAACGGTTTCAGTCTCGACCTGCTGCGGGTGACGCCGGCCGAGCCCGAGCGCTATCTATTGGGCGAGCCCGGCGGCGATGAGCAGCTCGAGCAGCTGGTCAGGGCTGTCGAAGTGATCGGCCAGGTGGGGATCCCGTTCATGTCCATGCCCGTGCACCTGTCGCAGACCCCCGGCCACCATCACTTCAACCCGGGTTATCGCGGCTCCTACACCAAAGTTCACCGCGGTGGCTACAGGATGGGCGGCTTCGATGCCGCGCGGATGCGGAAGAGCATAATTGGAGCGCCCCTCGAGCCCGTCTCCATCGAAGCCCACTGGGACCGCTGCGTGCGGATGTACGAGCGCCTGGTGCCGGTCGCCGAAGCCTGCGACGTGCGGCTTATCATCCACCCTTCCGATCCACCACTCGCCGAAACCGAATTCTCACCCCAGCGGTGGACCGAAATAATCGAGGCGTTTCCGAGTGCGCACAGCGGCCTGCTCTACTGCATCGGCACCCGGTACGAGGCGCTGGGGGACGACGTCTTCGATGACATCCGTCACTGGGGCGGCAAGGGGAAGATCTTCCACACTCACTTCCGCAACGTGCAGGGAACCGTTCCCTCCGGCGGTTACGCCGAATGTGCGCTCGACGACGGCGACATGAACATGCTCACTGTGCTGCAAACGCTGCGGGAGGTCGGCTTCGACGGAGGGCTGCAACTGGACCACCTGCCAGCCTACGCGGGCGATGCGGAGCAACGTGCAGCGGCGGCTTATGCCGTGGGCTACGCGCGGGCGATGGTAAAGGCGCTCGAGGCGTTGGCATGCGATCCGGAGGGAAGCATACCGTGACGGCGAGCGCAAAGCTCGTTGACCTGAGCCCGGGCAAGGCAGGCGACCGCATCGCCGTGGTACGCGACGGCCTCGTGGAATACCTGCCGGCCTGCGCGTCGACCTTGGGGCGACGCACGGGGGCGCGTCCGTAGTGCCCGGTACGCGCGACGTGGCAGCCCGAGGAGTACATCCTCGGCGAGGGCGAGAACTATCCGGGAGGCGTCGCCAAGTCGGATGGCGGGCTGCTCACGGTCTGTTCCAACCACCATCCCCGGGCCAAAGAGGGGCCGATCCGGCTGTGCACTGGCCCCCCTCTAGGGTGCACCCACCTCATGACAGCCGCTATGCCGGGGCGGAATTCGCCGACGCTGATGAACAGAGGTCGGTGATTCCGAGCGCCTGCTGGTAGACACAGTAAATGCGACCGCTGCGGCTGACTACGAGATAACCGAAGATTGACATGAGACCGGAAATCGTGCTCTGCCCGGGCAGGTCGGTGGGCGTGGTCCACGTTTGACCGCCCTCTTCGCTGCGGGCGTATACCATGCGCATGTTTGGCGCCTCCTCGAAGGAACCGGTCGTCCCGGGCGGATGGTCAACCGGCCACGCTGGCGGCCGGCTACGAGTAGAAAACAGGTGCCGCGGACGCGGACAAGCCGGGGTTCCAGCCGTCGGCTGTTGACGACCCGGTCCCGCTATTGCCATGATTGGTAGTCGTCGACCACGGTATCTGTCATCCGGGGAAAGAGCTCGATGCGATTGCAGGGTAAAGTCGCCATCCTCACCGGTGCGCATCCCGGATCGGCGCAACCACGGCGACCCGCTTCGCGGAGGAGAGGGCGAGCGTCCGCATCGCCAATGTGAACGAAGAGGGCGGCGCCGGGCTCGCCGGGGATATGACCGACGGGGGCTACCCGGCGCAGTAACAGTGAGCCAAGACAGACCACGAAAAAAAGGATGATCCGCATCGGCCTGGCCGCGCTCAGCGCTCCTTTATCTATCCCTGCAGGTGTGGAGAAACTCCGGTCGGTGCTCCGGGACTGTGGTCGTCAGCGAGTCGACATCGTCTGCTCGCCGGAGACTTACCTGCCGGGCCTGCGAGGCGCCGACTTCGACCTGCCCGAACCGGATCAGGCCACGGCCACGGCCGCCCTGCGCGAACTGCGCAGGGCCTGCCGAGAAAACGGCGTTGCAGCCATCATCGGCATGGAGTGGGCAACGGACCTGGGCCTGGAGAACCGGGCGTTCGTAATTTCAGCCTCGGGCCGGGTGCTGGGGCATCAGACCAAGAACCAGATCACCCCCGGCGGCGAATCCGAGCACTACGTGCCGGATGGCAAGCGCCGCACCTTCAGGGTCAAGGGCGTCACCTTCGGAATATCCATATGCCACGAAAGCTGGCGGTACCCGGAGACAGTGCGGTGGGCGGCGGTGCGCGGCGCGAAGATCCTGTTCCAGCCCCAGGTGACCGGCAGCGACCGGGAAGACATAGCCTACGGCCGTGGGACGGGCCAACGGACCCGAAAATGGGGCGAGTCGTTCTACGAAAAAGCGATGATCTGCCGGGCCGGGGAGAACGGGATCTATTTCGCCAGCGTCAACCAGGCCATGCGATACCAGAACTCCGCCACGAACCTGATCGATCCGCAGGGCGAGCTAGTGGATTACCTTTCCTACGGCAAGGAGGATGTGTTGGTAGCCGACATCGACGTCGCCCAGGCGACCAGACTCTACGCAAAACGCTACAACCCCGCCTGGTACCCGGAAGCGTGACCACGCTAGCTTCCTGGATCGCTTCGATCATGGAGCCGGGGACAGATCCGGCGGGAGGACGGCGATGAAGGCCGCCCTCGCCCAGTTCATCTTCGAGAGCAACACCTTCGTTCCCCAGGTCGCCGAGATTGACCTGTTCAAGAAAGGGGGTGTCTGGCTGGACCGGCCGGACGAGGTCCGCGCCTGGGCCACCGAGACTGATTCCCAGCTAGGCGGCAGCCTTGCCGTTCTCGAGGCCGCCGGCTGGGAAACAGCGCCCTGTTTTGCCGCGATGCCCGGATCCTCGGCCGGCCGCATGAGCCCTGATTGCTTTCACGAGATTCGCGATACCCTGCTTGCCCGTGTCGCCGCCGCGGCCCCGTTCGATCTGCTCATCCTCCACCTGCACGGCGCCGCCTGCGCGGTGGGTGAGGACGACATCGAAGGAGCGATTCTGGAGGGGGTCAGGACCGATCTGGGCTACCGCGGCCGGCTCGTCCTCTCTCTCGACCTGCATGCCAACTTTACCAGACGCATGCTGGACTGCGCCGATGCGGTCACGGCCTATCACACCTTCCCTCACATGGACTTCACGGCCACCGGCGAACGCGCGGCCCGCCTCGCCCAGCATCCGGGCGGCTTCACCCGCGCAGTCGCCAAGGTCGCCGCCCTTGTGCCACCGGCGGACAGCACCCACTTCGAGGGCAATCTCGCTACAGTTCTAACCTGGGCGCGGGAGCTGGAGCGGCATCCAGAGGTGCTGGACGTGAGCGTTCTGCCGGTACAGCCATGGATGGATATCGATGAACTGGGCTCGGCCGTCGTCGTCACTGCGGCGGACAACGGGGTACCCGTGGCCGCCATGGAAAAGCTGGCGCGGGCGTGGTACGGGCAGCGCCACGCCTGGGCCAACCGTCTGTCCGCCTGGACGACTATCATCACCGCGCTCGAATGCCACGCCGATCGCCCGCACATCATCGTGGATTCTGCGGACGCGACCCCGGGCGGATCGCCGGGGAAAAGCGCCGAAGCGGTGCGCCGGCTGCTGCCCCACCGCGATCGGTTGCCGGGGACGGTGCTGCTGTTCGTGGTCGATCCAGACGCCGTCCAGGCTGCCGGCAGCGAGGCGACCCGGTTCGTGTTAGGAGACCCGCCGGTTGAGGTCGAGGGGCGGGTGTCGTGGCGGGGCGAGGGCAACTACCGAGCTCGTGGCGGCGCCTACACCGGCCAGACCTTCTCGATGGGCGAGGCAGTGGTGATCGAGGCCGGTCAGCTGCGGATCGTGGTCTGCTCCTACCCGTCGCTCACCCCTGATCCGGCCTTCTACGAATGCGTGGGACTGCAGCCCGACGACGCCCTGGCAGTTCTGGCGAAGAGCATGACCGGATGGATGGCCGCCTTCGACGCGGGCTGGGATCGCGGCTACCTGTTCGACGGTCCGGGGTACTGCTCGCTGGATTTCCGCGGCCTCCGATTCACCGGAAGCGGTCGAGAACTGTTTCCCTTGGTGGAGCCGGAGGAGCCGGTACGGATCTGGCAGCCTTCGCAAGGGTAGGCGGGAGGACTCCAACGTACCCAAGGCGGGCCTTGGCGCCAGAGTCGCCCTGACCGGAGCAACCGACCGGGCACCGCGAGCGATCAGAACGAGGACATGTTGTCCCGTCCCGGAAGCGGCGTCGCCGGCCAGAAGTCCTCGCGCTCGATTCGTGCCATCCATCACTTCCTTCAAAGTCAGGAACGCCTTCTGGACTCGAGTTCCTCCGGGCAGATCGGCTGGCGGAAGAGCGGGCGAGGGAGTGGCCGGACCCAGTTCCAGCAGCAGCGTGGTCCGCGCCGGCACCGGGTTCGACCAGCGCTCATCCAAAGCGTGCACGCCTAAGATCCGCGGGTTGCGGATGGATCTGCCGGATGTGAAAGT